>CAZHIL010000321.1:0-15814 GCA_964532985.1 uncultured Albidovulum sp.
ACGAGAACGTAACCACCTGTCCAACCTACAACGAATGCCAGATAGCCATGACCACCGAAGTAAATTCCTCCGGCCAAGGCCACAAAAGACGCTCCCGACATCCAGTCGGCTGCGGTAGCCATACCATTGAACACCGGAGGCACTTCTCGCCCTGCCACATAATAGGCACCAACGTTCATGGTTCTTGAGAGCCATCCGATTGCTGCATAAATGAAGACTGTAAAGGCAACGAAAAGGATGCCGATGGTATCAGCACCTACACCCATCTGTTCCAGTATGGCCATGATGATAATGAACACGATGAAACCACCCGTGTACATTCCGTAAATTTTAGGTAGATTGTTGATAAAATCTCTTGGTTTATCTTCTGCCATTATTCTATCCCCCTTAACCTTCTAACCCAGCTTCGTCATCAATGCGGTCTTGCATCTTGTTATGAACGAAAATGAGAATTACAAAAATAGCCAGGGAACCTTGTACAGCAAGGTAATACCCGAGCGGAAAACCAATAAACGAGATTTGGTTGAGCCCACCTGCAAACAGATGAACGATCAACGCAAAAATAGCCCATATAACCAAAACTACAATCGAAAGATTGCGAGTTCTGGACCAATGCGCCTCTCTCGCCTGCTGTACAGCAGGTGATTTTGAAGTGTTATCGGCCATAAAGCCTCCTTGAATTACAACTCCTAAGAGCCAAATTAAAAACAAAGGTGTGGGTTAAAAACCCAATTGGTTTTTACCCCAAACTTTCAGATATTGCAAACGGCTTATTAAATACCTGGTTACAAATTTTGAACCCCTTAACTATTGTATGAAAGTTTTTTTTCTAGACCTGTACCGAGATTTAATTAGGATTATTCATGCCCGATTGGATAATTCAGAGCTGGAAGGGACCGAAAAACTTATTGAATTTATCCACTCAAGGGCAGCCTATGTCGCCCAGACTTCCCTGTATGGATATTTGAAAACAAGAATGGGCAGGCAATATGTTGACATTTTCAAGGATGAATTTTTTGCACCTTCCCTGAACAAGGCAAAATGGGAATTGTATTTTGCCTGTGTTTCCGATTTAACGGTTTATGCTATTTCAAACATCGTCACCAACTCCAACCTCGCTGATGAAGAAATTTCCGACAAGGCAAAATTCATTTTTGATGAATGTGTGGCAAGAACCCTTGATGACAATTGCCCCCCGGTAATCATGACCCAAGCCAAGAATAGTTTTACGAACAGAAGTCAAATTACCATTTGGGCGAATGCTGCCATTGGAGAGAATGCCTTTTCGCTTAGTCCCGAAGCACTGGCTAGTTCCTCCCCGGTTACCGAAGAGTTTCAGGAACTCGACCGGGAAATAGTTTTGAATTCGGTAAGGTTCAGATGGAACAATATTCGGGAAGAGTTTCAAAAACGCTACAATAGGGACAAAATATTGGATTCCTGGTAAAGCGGGTTGGACTTCACCATGCAATGTTTATTTCAAATCCAGATTGATTTTCGCAACAAGGGGTACAATCTACTGGATTCACCTATTTCCCACCAGTTCATATCCAAGTTGAATGGCCCATAATTGATACAGTCCATGTAGCATGACAACCGGGTCGGATTTTCCATAATAACAGTTCCGCCCTCCAAGACGTTCACAAACTCAGGTTGCAAAGGCCAGGGTTTCACTTGGATGTGGGTTCTTCTGCTTCTCGGTCCTGCCCACCATGGTAGCCGATACAGATTCCAGGACCTCACGGTCAGACAGGGAAAACACATCCTCAAGAGGCCTTTTCCCCTCACCATCGCGACCCTGGACAGACTGCAGGTAGGAAACACCCACCATCAATGTCATCACACAAAGAATCCGGTAGGGGGTTGTTTCCATGGATACCCTCTCGATATAAAAAACCTTGTGTGTTGATCTTCCGGTACAGCTACTCGACAATCCACCATTTCCGATAGAACTGAATGATACAGCGAGCCTAGTCAATACACTCAACCCCATGACTAGTAATCAGGCTCCTATATACCGTCAATCAAGATGACAGTCAGAGAAAATCATATCCCCAATCCTCCTGCAAGAACTAACTGAAAAAAGATGTGTTAATACGGTAGTGTTAACTAGAACCGTACCTCCCATTCGCATGTTGGAATCCCAACTCCCAAAGATCAAGCATGTCAACATAGGTATCAATGGCAGGGGCCGGATTTTCGGCAGCTACTTAATCGTCCAAGCTTGGAGGATACAAGAACACCGCGGAGCAGGACAGAACCTACTAGTAACGTCTGATAGGCATTTTACAAACTTCATTTACAAGATGAAAAACATCACGTCTCAAGGGAAAACAATGTGAAATTTACAGGGTGATTCTAGGCGATGTTAGACCCTTGAAGGGAAAATCGAGTTTATTTGGATAAATTTTTATTTGCAGGGATAACAATCGGTCAAATGAGATAACAAAAAGGACATGGAATCAAGTCATAAAAAAGGGCGTTTTGAATACTTTCACAATCTCAATTGTTGCCGGATACGGTAAAAGATGCTTAAATTTAAATTTAGCTCCCTGATCAGGATATTTTTTTGCAATTGAATATTTGTGAGTTATATATGAATAGAATAAAATCCGTCAAAATGAAAAACTTGTTTAAGGTCCGTAAGAATCCACTTTGTAAAGCTACCTCTCACCAAGTGCAGACTGTATAGAATCCACGATAGGCGCGAAGAAATAACTAATTAGTCGGCGTTTGTCCGTAGTAATATCAACGACGGCTGTCATTCCTGGACGTAGAGCAAACTGTGCTGGACCATTTTTCAGTTTTCTTGCTTCTGGCGTTACACGCACCTGAAAAGCCCAAACACCTTCTGCTACTTCGGTTGAGTCTGCCGCTATATCAGACACCACACCCACCAGAAAACCGAAGCGTTCGGATGGATAAGCATCAAGATTGATGTTGGCGAGCTGTCCAACCTCAACAAACCCGATATCATGGTTTGTAAAAATAGCTTCAATTTCAACATCCTGATCTTCTGGCACAATGCTCAGTACCTGCTCACTTCCCTTTGCCACGGCTCCTATCGTAAACACTTTCAACTGATCAACGACACCATCCATCGGAGCTGTCAACTTTGCCGCAATTATCCGCCGTTCTGCGATTCGCGACTGCTCTTGTAATGTCATCAGACGCGCTTCGATATCGGATTTACGATGCAGAAGGAGGCTTCGCTGTGCGCTTACGATACCGCGTCGTTCAGCCCGGAGGCCAGTCTCTTGACTACGTTTTTGATTAAGTTCGCGCAGATACACTTCGCGTTCTTTCTCCAAGGCGGTAAAAACTTCCATAACTTCAAGAAAAGCTGACCTGCTGGATATTCCTTGCCCCAATAACTCCTGCGCTACTTTCAAACGTTCAGTTTGAATGTCAATGGCAGCTTCGATCCGATCAATGTTTGCTTGCGTCACAGAAATCGAGCGTTCGTTCGTGGATATCCTTGCCGTAATCTGAGACAGAATTGCTTGCAAGTCGTCGATCTCAGCGACAAGCAATCTGGCTTGTTCTGCATAGAAGTCATGCTTCGCATTGGTACTTTCTGCGAATGCGTGAAGGGTTTCTCTTGAGAAACTTTCCGTTTGAATATCACTACCATCAATGCTTGACACTAAAGCTGTGATTCGCGCCTGTTCAATTCGAAGCCGTACGATTTCGGCGGTGATAGTATTTAACTCTGCCTCAGCATCAGTTGTGTCCAGTTCAACAAGTATATCACCCTGGCGCACTTCTGATCCATTTCGTATGTGAATTGCGGTAATCTTACCATCAAATTCGGGTTGGACAACTTGAACCCGGCTTAATGGCACAACCTTTCCCTGCCCACGCGCGACGACCTCTACCTTAAAAAAGCAAGCCATGACAACAACGACAACAAAAACAAAAATTGTGAACCAAATGGTTACATGAAGGGTCGGAGAGGTGATCTTTATTTGTGTGGCTGTTTCGGTCAAAGCAATTTCTCGAAATCAATGATCTGATCCGGCTGTCCAAACACATCAGGCCTGTGTGTGATGATGATCAGCGTTGTTGTGGTCTTCAGTCGCTTAAGCTCCTCTGCCATCTTGCTTTGCGCAAGATCGTCCAGTGAACTTGTTGGTTCATCAAAAATGATGACCTTGGGCTTCTTGATCAGGGATCGTGCAATCGCAATGCGTTGTCTCTGTCCACCAGACAGTGTTGATCCTCGCTCACCAATATCGGTATCAAGCCCCATTGGCAAACGGGCAACAAATGTATCCGCAGCCGAGATTTTCAGCACCATTTCAAGTTCCGCTTCCGTTACCGCCTCGTTGCCGATGAGTAGGTTATCTCGGAGCGTTCCTGAAAAAAGATATGGTTCCTGTGGAATATATGCGATCTTGGTGCGGACATCATGTGGTTCATAATTTGCGATATTCTCACCATCCAAGAGAACCCTCCCATTTGAGGGCACATCAATACCCGAAGCCAATCGCCCGAATGTGGATTTGCCTATACCAGACGGCCCCACAACCAAAGTCAGAGAGTTCGGAGCTGCCTCAAAATTGAATTTTTTGAGGATTGGTCGATCTTGTATGTAAGAAAAATCTACATTTTCAAACGTCAGATGTGGATCGATATCGGGAAATAGTCCTGGTCGAGCATTGAAGGGTTCCATATCGGAGCTAACAATATCACCTAGCCTCTGGCGGGAAACCTTGATGTTTTGCCAATTTTCCCAAAGTTTGGAAAAATTGGCTATGGGGTCTGTGACCTTTTCTGCAAGCAGATGGAAAGCAATGAGTTGCCCAAGAGTGATTTCACCTGCAAAAACCAGATGTGCCCCAAAGTAGATAATCGAGATCGTCACGCCCCGCTCGATAACGAATGTGAGTTTATCGCTGAAGATGTTGAGAATGCCGACCCGGTAGCTCGCAAAAAGGTTGTTGCCCAGAGTTTTGTTCAACCGGTCCAGCATCTTCCCTTCGGCGCTAAGGGCCTTCACCGCTGCGATACCCGAGATGTTTTCAACCATCTGGGTTTGGTGCTTTGCGCCTGCATCAAACTGAACGCGCAACCGTCGACGCAGGAATGGGCCAAAGCCAAAATAAACCAAAAACTGCAATGGAAGGGCTACGAGCACGATCATTGTAAGCGGAACAGATAGAGACAGGAGCACGCCTATGTAGATCACCACGAACAGGAGGTCAAGGAATACTCCTGTCGTAGTTCCAACAAGAAAGTTACGGATCGTATCGGTTTCACTGACCCTCGCGATTGTTTCACCAACGGACCATTTACGGAAATGGCTGAAAGGTAGCTTGAACAGGTGGTCGAATATGCGCGATCCGAATTCGCGCGTGACCTGATTGGCTGTCAATATGCCAAGCAGGCTCGACAGCACCTCAAATCCCATCTGGAACAGGTTCACAGCCACGAAAATCGCAACAACAACAATGAGGGATGCCTCCCGTTGAAAAGGAAGAATACGGTCAATGATCACTTGGAAAATAAAGGGTTCGACCAAACCGATAAGGCGTACGCAAATCGCAATGAAAACCAATTCAATGTAAAGTGGTGCATATTTCCAAAGGGACTGGGTGAACCATGAGAGCGGGATTTCCCGCCCGTTGTTATTATCCTCTACGGACATTGCCGCGTCTGCTCTATTTCGGCGATGACACATGCGCCTGGAAGGGCATTGGCGTCCGGGCTCGCGGCGACAACAATCAGGTTACCACCTTGTGGGAAAACTGATGCGAGACGCTCCTGAACATCTTTTTGTGTTATTGTTTCCAGCAATTTACCCAAACGAGGAGCATCGCCAGGGTTTCGACCATCCAACGCCAATTCCAGTATCGTTCTTGCTGCTACATTCACATATCGAACATTTTGTGCCGCTCCATTCGCTATCTGCCGCCGCAAATCCTGCAATCCAGACAAGTCGGAACCGGATCGGTAGGTTTCATATGTAGCGCGCATTAAATCTGATGTTTGTGCCAACTTTGCAGTTTCGACTTCTCCCGATATGAACATGATCCGTGTCGCGCGATCATAATTCGTGTAACCAGCCTGGAAAGCATAACTTGCTCTCAGTTCAGTGCGGACCGCATCAAAAAGCGGACCGTTTACGGGCCTGGAAAAGAAGTTTAAGGCAAGCAAATCGGTCAATTCCCCGCTCTCGGATGTGGGCGGCAATTGCCCGAGCAATCCAAGGGTGGTTTTTTCTGCCTCCGGCAGATGAAGCAGGATGGTTTTGGGTATAAAATCTGACTGCGTATCCGGAACAGTTGACGCTTTAACCTTTGGTAAATCAGAGAGCAACTGATCAACGGCCTTTCCAGCATCCTTGCGGTTGATTGCCCCAGTAACGGCAATCGTCACTCCATCTCTCACGATAGTTTCGCTGTGCCATTGGCGCAAATCGTCAACGGTAACGTTTTCAATGGCCTCAAGGTTCGAAAGGGTTAGAAAATCATTGAGCGGACCCTCGCCCAGGATAGCAAGTCTGGCGACTGCCCACATTTTATTTGCGGTTTTTGCATGCAATTGAGCTTGGCTTTCCAAGAACCCTTGTTTGATCCGATTAATCCATGCCTGATCGAATTGAGGCGATGCTAGCATCTCGCTTGCTATCGAAATGACATCTTCGATGTGCTCCTTTGGGAAGCTCAATTCGCCGATTGCATGGTTAGCTGTCACATCTAAATGGCCGAATGAATTCCTATCATTGAAAAGTTCCAGCACATCCTTTGGCTCGAGTTCTTCAGTTCCTCCACTAAGAATTGCTTCTGCCGCTATATAAGGCACCGCCGGATTACTGCTGGCATCATAAGCCCAGCCCATTGGCCATGCGACAGTGATGGTTATATCGGTAACCCCATTTTCATGGACAGGCATGAAATAAAAAGGGTGACCATCAGGGGTTTCTGCCATGACGACCTTTCGGCTGGCATCTTGTTCACACGAAGCCAAGGAAAAAATCAGCACCGCACAAATCAAAAGCTCTTTCATCTTCACCACAAACTACCTTTCTGCCGCCACAAGGCGGGTCACTTCTCGCCCATCGGCCAACAATGATCTCAGGAACCGGTTTACGTCTTCAAAACGAATTGATTCAAGAACTTTCATTTGATCCGACAAGGAAAATATTGGTTGTGTAGACGTTAGCTGACCCAGGACAAGGTCACGATTGTAACGAGGCCGGTCTCGAACCAAAATACCATGCAATTCATCACTCAATCGTGATTGAACGCGCTCAAAAGTCTCGGGTGTCAGGCCATTTTGCAAAGCCATTCGGTAAGAATCGTGAAAGGCCAACTCCAACTCTTCTAGTGAAACACCGTTGTCAGGATACGCCGTGAAACTGATTTCAACATACGCATTTTTGACAATACTGATATTGAACGAAAAACTGCGTGCAACAAATCGATCAAATCTAAGCGGACCTGCCAAACCACCTGGCAGAGCCGAATCCAGCGCATTTTCTGCAATTTGGGAAATCATCGCGCAATGTGAAAGTACTGCAGCATCGCAAGAAGCAAGCGGAACCAATTTGCGATACAGGAACGTTTCTGTGCTTACGTCAGGAATGACCAAAGAGGCTTTGTCATTTAGCGTGCCGTCTTCAACCCAGCCCTTTGAGACAGAATTCAATTCAGGCTTGGCTTTTTGTTCCATTGGCAATGCGGCCAGGGCCGTTTCGAGCTGGGATTTGTCCACATTGCCATAAACCAACAAAGTCACCTCGCGCAGAACGTGGCTTTGTCTGTGCAGGGTTCTTGCGTCATCAAGCGAATATTCGGCTATAATCGGTGGTTCGCCAATGACAGAACGTGCCAAACTTCCATTGCCGTAAAGAATCCTGTCCATATCACGATACACAGGATACAAAGGGCGCTCGCTGACTCGATAGTCATATTCGCGCAAGATGATGTTTCTCTCTTCCAGAGCAAAACTGCTGTCTACGCTGAGCGGCTTGGAAACCTCGATCAGCCTCTGTAAAGCGGTATGCAGGTCATCCTTGGTTGCGATTTGCCAATATCCGGTGCTGAATCGGTTGGTCCAGGCATTGGAATGACGCTCTTCATTATCGTTGGAACCATCAAGGAAACTCAACCAGGCAAGATGCTCAACGTAATGAGCCATTCCCTCATCGAACGGATTTGCCGCCTCGCCCGATGGGAATACCAGATAAAGGTAAATATGTTCAATTTCCGGATTTGGAATCAGCAGGGTATTTTTGAAATTCCCTGAGGGGATGCGGTAAAGCCCTGAATTCGACTTGACTTGAAGCAGACCTGCTATTATGGCCAAGCCACCTGAAACTGCAATGAGCAACGCCAGGAAATATAATTTATTTCTCAATTGTCTGAATTACTTCCCATCCAATGAACAGATTGGGCATCCATCAAGAGACATGAATGGCCATTTTCCGACTTGCAGTGGAAGGATTCCCGGCAGATCAACGATTAAAGCGAAAGGAACAACCACCTAACGAATATATTCACCATAAATGATTAATATTAAAAAGAAACATATCCCGATAATCAACCAAGCAATTGGGGTGCCTATATTTTTTCCGAACATTGATTCTGATCTCCTTAATATGATTGGAGTTATGAAATACATAACAAGACCCCCAATCAACGTCGTTAATACAAATTTCATGTCTCTCCACTTTCAAAAAAGGTTTGCCCGTTTGCGCGGTGGAGTCTACCCTCCACCGCTTTTACGCTTGGACTTCAGGGGTGGGGTCCACCAGGGTTAGTCTCCTGATCATACCCATCCTGCTCACCATCCTTACAAGATTCATACACACCCATTGCGGTTGTTAAGCCAGTATAAGCAGAACCTCCAGGATTGCCGGTAATAGGGGTTAATGCCACCCCAACAACAATACCGGTTGCACCACTAACGACTGCGCAACCAACTGTTGATGCTGGTGGGTTTCCACCGCCGCCGCCGAAGCTGATGGGTGCATACAAATCGTCAAGCCTTAGTTCACTATAATCAGACATTTTTCTTCCTTTACTTTGTGAAGCCTATTTCATATATGGCTTCGGTTGCAATTTGCCAGATCACTCTGGCGGTTCAATCGGGTGGCAGGTTGTCCTTTAACCTTCCACCCACTTACAAAACGGGTCAAAAACCCGCCCGTAATTCGGATCGGCGCTAATAGCGCCAGAAATAACTCACCGACATATTCGGACTATCCAACGCATAGACCTGATGAAACCAGCCTGCGGGTTGCACAATCAATTCGCCCGGGTTCAGTGTGACAGAAATACAGTTTGCGCCCTTAGAATTTGGATAGATTGAATAATCCGGATTTTCAGGCTTGAACCAGCATGGTTGGTAGTTGTTATAAGCCTTGTGTGTATAAAGTATGTCGGCTTGATCTGCAGAATAAAGATCAAGTCGTTTACGCCCGATCACCTGCAACAAAAAGCCCGTATGAGGATCGCGATGCAGGCTTGAAGTCGGAATATGGGTTGGCACCGCTCCCAACCAGAGTTGTGGTGGGATGAAATCTTCACGATCAAAGAATAATGGGCCAAAATCAGGCCACATTTCTTCAGGGAGGGTGGCCCCTTCGGTGTAGGGTTTTACAAAACCTTCAACCATTTCGACATAGGGGTTTGCCATAAAATCTTTGAGTTCTTGGACAAATTCCTGCATGTTCTGCTTCTGGACTGCTGAACGCACCCGCACTATAGCATTACCGTATTTCTCGGCTAGCTTATCAATTGTCCAATCCTTACAGGGCGGGGAAGGTTCCAGTCCATTGATGACCGCGGGATAGCTTTCTTCCATCAGTCCCAGAATTTGCCGCTGCGTAGGTTGGTGTAGATATTCGATTTGGGTCAGATTGCGGTAACCCTTTTCGAGGTGCAATTCACCAACGGATTTAAAACGCTCGACAGTAAAGTTACTCGGACGCAGGCACGATTTGCCAAGATGGTTCGCATAATCAAGGTTTCCAGAAAACTCCATCGTCCCGATAATGCTCGGGTCACGGAAATCCAGATATTCAAACTCCTTGAAGATGCGTTTAATCGTAGCGATCGGCATGCTGACGAATGTATCTGTTTCACGGTACAGGTCGTTCCACTCCACATACAACTTGTCCGCATATCGAGCAATGAACCCGTGTTCGGGCAACTCTGGGACATGCAGTTTGACCGTACCCTCAATTCCTTCCGGGTTTTGGAATCCTTCCTTGAGTAGATCGGCAAAGCCTTTGATGGCGGCAATGTCGGTTTCGAATTCCTGCTGCGGATAAGCGATATTCATGCGACGAACTCCTCTTTAGCACGACGTAAATTATCCCCTATCCAGCGATTAACCCGACGAATGGATCCATTTGGATTTCTCCGTAGGCTTGTCGCTGTATAATCGGCAAAAACATTACATTTAATATCATTTATAACGAACTTGGAATTTTCATATGGAGCCACAAAATCATTGAAAAAGAGGTTTTTACCGCAGTTCCATTCATCATGGCTCAGGGCACGGCCTGTAGCATGGACATCCTTTTCGACACCCTCATTAAGCCATGCCCAGGTAACCATCGCGGTTGGGATGCCCTCTTCGGTCAGGTAAAATCGGACCTGATTGACCCAAAAAGCCGGGAGAATTTCGTTTCTGAAATAGTCGCCAAGTTTGTGCTGCTTGTGATATGGAGATTGTGACAGCAGCTCAAGTGCGAAACCTGTACTTGCGTAGTAATCTATATTTACCATGCGACCTGTTCCTCTCGTGCGCTGCGGGAATGATGGGACAAAACCTTTGCATCTTTGGGAAAACGTGCCTGAAGCTTTGCCTGTAATGCAAGGTGATGACCAAACGGCGCGGCTTGACGCTTCAACCGAATAATATTCGTATCTGTCTGATCAATATCCCAAACTGCATAACCAACCGGCTTGCGGTCTTTTTCAATTGCCACTAGAGCCTTTTGCGACTGCAGGTGCGTAAGCCGTGCCACATAATACTCTTCGATGGTTCTTTCCGATTCGCCTTGCCAATAATCGATATCAAGCAGAGCCATCATGCCAAGGGAGCGATAGGCGTTTATTGCCGGACGATCTGCCTCTGGTTCAGGTACTTCAGGAAGATAATTTTGCATTTCCTTTTCTCCATCAAACAGTAGAGAGTCAATTAACAATTTCATGGCCTCAAGGTTCCCATGAAAAACCTGAAACCAATCATCTTCGCTTGAAGTTTTTTTCATCTTTGCTGCAATTGACCGGGCCAAAGGATAATTGTGGCGGTAGTTGTACTTGGTAATTTTTGGCGTCTTAAGTGCATCGAGCAAAAGTTTGCCATCATTCTCAAAATAGATTTGATTATCCAATTCCCAGGCAGCGCGAATGTCCATACCCAATTCTGGCTGAATTTCTTCCATATATTCAAGAAAGACATGTTCAGCTAAAAAGGCGGCAATTTCCCGATACATCGGTGGAATAAAATGACCACCCGCCAAATACAACTGTAGGACATGACCAAATTCGTGCGCGACGCAAAGAATATCTGCTGCGCTACCGTTATATGACATGGAGACCGTTGGAAAATCACGGTCATTCTCTATCAATGTATATGGAGAATTCTGAGATGGGGCATAAAAATCTCTCTTGCAACCCAGAGCGACCCGAGTGATTTCCAATTCTAGGTTCGGTAATTGCCCGGATAGGGATTCTGCAGCCAATTTCCAGGCGTTTTCAGCTTTTAGCTGCGGGAAAAGGCCGTATTGGGGTGACGGTGGTAAGGTTGGTGCAACTCGGTGGAAGTTTTCAATTTTGGTTAAGGCGATTCGAACGGTATCAAAATTTAGATCGTGAAGACTGAGCCAATCGTCCACAAGGTAACCGGTTGTTATGATTTGCTTACCTTTCTCAGCGTTTACAAACCTACCTCTTCGATTGCTTAGGTTGCCCCTAGGGTATGGAAGTTTCTCATCCTTTGCAATATTCTTCGTCATGATTTCAAATCAATATCAGTAAATTCAATTTTGATAATCATATAAAAAATGGGGGGGTCAAGAGGTTATTACATCTTTTGATTGAGTGGGCAATGATTGGCTTTCTTGACACTCAGATACAGTAGCGTTAGACACCTCTTTGTTCCCGATAGTGGGAGAGGGCAAACCGGTAAGAGCGTCAGTGTTGCAACATCACCTACCACACAGAAATTTATCAAATTTCTGGCCAGTGTACTACCATGAATTTCTAAAAAAAATCGCCCTGAAAACAAGGAATAGAAACTGTAACACAACCATTTATTGAATTCTTCTGTCGATATGAACTCAATCATTCTTGTGAAACAATATTACTAATTGTGTACTCTAGCCCCTTTTGGGGATTCATTGGAAATAGTAAAATGGATTCTTTTTAGTTGGAATGTTGGAACCATGCCGGGAATATATCGTGCACTTTCTTGAGTTTAGACTTTTTGGGGCCGAAACTCCCTGTTCATGCTGTAATTCCCCCTAACTTCCAACTACCCTTTTTTATGGCGGTCCCAGAAATTCGCGATCACATATTATAATCTGCTATGAATATTTAATTTTGAGAAATGGTATTACATGGCAACAATTATGCAGGACAAAAAATAGATTGGCCCTGCAGGATGCTACATGGCAGTGGAAGATGGGGCGGAAGTTCAGTGTACAATGGGGGGGTCAATTTTTTACGATTGGGCAATATGTCTCAAGTCAAGAGTGTTTCAGGAACTCGACAGGGAAATAGTTTTAAATTCGATCAGGTTCAGATGGAACAATATTCGGGAAGAGTTTCAAAAACGCTACAATAGTGACAAAATACTAGAATCCTGGCAATGAGTTGACCCTAATTCAGGTCGATTTCCTTGACCAGGGCTTCAATAACCCTGAAATTATCCCTCGACCTAGTCTCAATTTCTTTTGGGGTTTTGCGGGGTACAACCCAACCAAGCATGGCCAACCTTCGCAAGAGGACAAAAACATTCAATAAATCCCAGGATTTTTCGGAGAGGGAACGATTTTTCTGATAACCAATTTTAAGTAAGCCAGCCAATCTCGTGTATGATGGAAAAGGATAAAACCTATAAAGAGGTACAGCCAAATCATACATTCGAAAACCATATCCAGAGTCATCATAATCAATAATGATCGGGTAGCCATCAGAGACAAGTACATTTTCTGAAATCACATCAGCATGGATCAGGCCGTAATCTGCCCCATCATCTAAAAATTGTTCCAATCGTGTGATGAGTTTGGATTTCAAATCCAGCAAGAATTTTTTTTCGACCTTGGTGAGCACTGGATTTTCCCAAAACCTTCCCCAAAGTGGGTTAGTACCCAAAAATCCTTTGATATCCCAACTGCTTCGTTCAAATTCCGCAGGAATTTCAAAGGAATCTGTTGCATTGTGAATATCAGCAATAACTTCTCCAAGTCGGTAGTAAATTTTATCTATTGCTGGCGAATCCCCAGGGTGTTTTTCATGCAATGTATGCAGGGATTCACCTGCTATCCAGGTGATCATGGTTGCATGAAGATTGTTTGTTGTTGGCGTAATATATTGACCACACTTGTTTTTTATTGGTTCCGGAGTTTGTATTCCCTGCTGAAAAAGAAAGGCCATCCACTTGAGTTCAGACAAAATTCCCAAACTGGTCTGATAATTCGGTCGATGAATACGTAGAACGGCCTTTTTTCCAGAGTTGTCAACAACTTCGAAAATAATATTTTCACTTACATTCAATAAATTATTGATTGTATAGCCTGGATATTCTGAAATGGCTTCGGAAGCTGCTCCAATGGCGGTTTCTGTATCAATCGTGATTTCTGGCAAGGCTATCCAACACTTCATCAAGGGTATTGATCAGGAGATCAATCTCCTGATTTTCTATGGACAGGGGAGGCCTGATTTTCAGAATGGATTTGTGGCGTCCCAATGAATTAATCAAAACACCTTTTTCACGCATGGAATTAACTATCAGCTTGGTCATGTGGGCATCGGGATTGTCTTCCCTGTCACATACTTCTGCACCGAAAAACAAACCTGATCCCCTGGTAACACCCAGGCAATCATATTTAGATACCAGATCATTGAGTTTGTGGAGGGCTCTTTGACCAACCGTGTAGGCATGTTGAACTAGGTTTTCCTCTTCAATCACCTTCAGGGTTGACTGGGCTGCAGCCATGGCTACGGGATTTCCTCCGAAGGTATTGAAATAACTGAATCTTTTTCGGAAAATCCCAATGTTTTCATTGCTTGAAACAATTGCTGCAACCGGATAACCGTTACCCATAGGCTTGCCCAGAGTTATTATGTCCGGTTCAAAGCCAATCAACTGGTGTCCCCACCAGTTATTGCCAACCCTCCCAAAACCAGGCTGTACCTCATCGGCAATAACAAGACCACCAGCCGATCTGACCTTGGCGATTATTGGTTCCAGAAATCCCTTGTGAAGCGTTGGAAAACCTTCATTGGCAAAAAAGGGACAAATGATCAGACAGGCCAGCCCAACACCTGATTCCTGAAACGCATCAATTTTTTCCTGCACAATACCGGCAAGTTTTTCATTTTCGTTTTCGTCAATTTTGTCAAAACATGTTTTCGTTCCGACCGGGCTGGGTATCTGGCTTATGGTATTGCTATAACCCCCGATGGGTTCAGTTCTTGATCCGATTTGACTTACCAGTGAGGTATTGCCATGGTAGGTGTTGTCGGTGCAAAGTATCCCTTTGTTTCCAGAAATTACCTGAGCCATTCTCAATGCAACATCATTGGCTTCCGAACCACTGCACGCAATGATGGCAGAAGTAAATTTTTCACTGAACTTGGAAGTCAGATGATCAACATAATCCAGAATACCCTCGTGCAAGTATCTGGTGTGGGTATTGAGAGTCGAGCTTTGATTATAAATGGCTTCTACAACTTTGGGATGACAATGTCCCACATGTGGAACATTGTTGTAGCAATCCAGATATTTCTTACCGGAATTGTCCCAGAGCCAAACCCCTTTACCTCTTACAATATGAACAGGGTCTTCATAGAAGGTTGGAACGCTCGGTCCAAGCAGGTTTGTTCTGCGCTCCAGCAATGTTGAATGAGTTTCCATAAAACCTGACAATAAAATTGATCTGCTACAGTCCCGATAAATTCAGGCAAAGGAATTTGACGAGAAGAATAATTTAATTCAAAGAAGTTTTAAGCCTATTCTTGGATTATTCAAACGGGCATTTCAAAAATCCTGATCTCGTTATATTGATAAGTACCCCATCAAAAGTTGATCAAGAATGTCATGATTTTACATGCAATAATTCCTCAAGGCAGTTTGCCAGGAAGGAACTAAGCCAGCGACACTTTATTTATCTTATCCACAATAAAATTCACATCTATCCAATCAGGGCAGTTGTTTTCTTTGAGGTTTCACCAATCGGGGTTAGTTGAAATCCAAGAAAAGTTATTTTGAGAGATCGTGGTGAAAATGAACAGTGAAGAGCAATCCAGCGGCGATGAGCACCTCAGAACAACCATTTTGATATTAATGGCGTTTCTTGGTACCGGATCGTTAATCCATTTAGCCAGGGACAAGGCCATGGAATTTATCTCGACGATCGCATGGTACCATGTAAAAATTGTTTTGTGGTTTTCGGATTTAATCAGTTTCAATGGGAATATTGATAATTCAATACCCTTTGTTACAGACTCATTGCTTGATATTGAACCTTACCTGAATCCATCCAATGATTTTGGTGTTGACCCGGAATTATGGTGGAAAATCCATCAGGAGGCCAGTGTAGCCTTCCTAATGATCTACTTGTTACCAA
>CAZHIL010000322.1:0-5956 GCA_964532985.1 uncultured Albidovulum sp.
TGACAGGGGAGTCCGCCACCTCCTCAGATTGCCGGTTGAATTCTTTACTCGTCGATTGGCGGGTGACATCATGGATCGGGTATCGTCCAATGATCGCATAGGCAAGTCCTTGGTTGACCATTACATTTCACTGCTCATCGAAACCACCCTGGCCTTGATAATGCTGGCAGCTCTTTTTGTCATTGATGCCGGGTTAGCCTTGATTATTGTCCTGCTAATCCTCATTCATGGTGGTCTGATCAAGTATTTCAATTCCCTGAAAGGCTCAAGGGGGGAAATTTTAAGCAGGGAACAGGGTATGCTTTTGGGATTGGGAATGCAATTGCTAAGCCATTTAGACAATTTGCGTATGACTGGTTCCGATGACAGGTTTTTTTCCCGTTGGGCTGGCCAACAAGCCTTGGAATTGAAAGCCCGGCAACTTTACTCGGAATTCATCCATTACAATGAGGCCTTACCAATTCTGATGGGAGCGATTAGGAATGCCACCATTCTGTTTCTGGGTGGCAGTATGGTGATTTCTGATGAAATGTCTGTTGGTACCTTTGTTGGATTCTTCGTTCTGACCGAATTGGCCATGACCCCTATCGGCAGGATTTTGGAATTTACCGAAAAACGATTAGACATTGTGACAGACTTTGAACGAATTGAGGATATTACCAGTTCATCAGAGGATTTATCATTCCATCATCAGGAATCAGATTCCGATTCAATAATTACCTTCAAGGGAAACCTGCAACTTGCCGGTCAATTGGAATTGAAAAACATATCCTTTGGCTTTAGCAAAGGTAAACCACCTCTGGTAAGTAATTTCAATCTCCTCATCAAACCTGGTCAACGTGTTGCTTTGATTGGCCCCAGCGGTTCAGGCAAATCAACTCTTGCTCGAATTGTAGCGGGAATTCTACAACCTTGGGAAGGACAGGTTTTGTTTGATAACCATCTCAGGGAAGACATACCCACGGAGGTTATGCGAAGATCCATTGCCATGGTTGATCAGGAAGTGGTACTTTTCCCTGCAACCGTTCGGGAGAATATAACCTTGTGGAACTCTGAGTTGTCCGATGACGTAATTTTTGCTGCTGCCAGGGACGCCTGTATCCACCACGATATACTTATTCGACCTCAGGGTTATTCCACCCTTGTTCAGGAAGATGGCAAAAATTTCAGTGGAGGTCAAAGACAAAGGATTGAGATTGCCAGAGCCCTTGTGGGTAATCCTTCATTGCTCATTTTGGACGAGGCCACAAGCTCGCTGGACCCGTTGGTGGAGTTGGAAATAGATAATGCCTTGCGTCGCCGGGGTGTGACCTGTCTTATCATTGCCCACAGATTGAGCACAATAAGAGATTGCGACATGATCGTTGTACTGGAAAAAGGAAAGGAAGTACAGCGTGGAACACATGAGGATTTGATTGCAGATGAAAATGGCACCTACTTCAGGTTGGTGAAATCGGAATGATGGCGCAAGTTACTTCAAATCATCTATCGCTTCAGAGCTTGGCGGAAAAAAATGGTGAAGCCGTACCATGTGCTGGAAACCTGCCATTAACTCTTGATGATCCCAATTTTGTCTGGCTTATCGAAAGCGGTAGCGTCAACCTGTTTTTGGTTGAAATCAGGCACGGTATTGAACAGTCCCTTCGTCAGCATATCATGCATTGTGGTTCCGGATTCTTACTCCCCGGTGTTATAGCGGATCAAAATCAGGATAGGGAAGGTACAAAGTTTATTGTCATTGCGAAGGGAACAGCCGGTACGATACTGAGGCGAATTCCTGTATCCTGTCTTGATCAGGTTGAACCGGCTGTGCTCTCGGCCAAGATTGATGCATGGGTACTGTCCTTTTCCAAGATACTGGCGAGATTTGTCACCTATTTGCCCCGTGCTGCTATACTTGCCGAAACCAATAATGAACAAATTTTGAAAGCAGGTACCTACTCCATAAAAAAGGGAGTTACCTGGATTACGGATATTCCTGAGGGATCAAGTCTGTTCATGGATGTGATCGATGGGGCAGAACCCTCCGTTTTTGTTGACTTCCATACACCCATAATACCCCTGACAAATACAACTTGGCTAACCTCATTAAAGGAAATTCACTTAAGGTGCCATTCGACAGAGGAATTGATTAACCTAGGTCTCCTGTCACAAGCACTTGCAGGGTTTCACCTGCTAGCCTTTTCACTGGAACACCTGAACCGCAAATTGGCTCTGGTAGATGACGCCAACCTCGAACGATTGCGAAAGACTAGTCGAGATACAGCAGAAAGAATATCTAGGGAACGATTATACAATATCTATGACCTGCCTGTCGAAAAGGATTTCAGTGATGACGGTTCAGCCCTGATTGAGGCCATGAAAATTATCGGCCAACATGAAAAAATCGAATTTCATTTTCCTAACAGCACCGACCCAACGAAAAGCCAGGTCACAATTTCTTCCATTTTGGATAGATCTGCTATCCGTTCGCGTGTTGTACGACTGAAAAACGAGGATCAATGGTGGACAACTGATGGTTGTGCACTTCTGGCTTACCGTCAATCTGACAATCAACCGGTAGTGCTGATACCCAGGTTTTTTGGTCGGTATTGGTTGGTTGATCCAGTTGGCAAGACAAAAACCCTTATGAATGCACACCAAGCTTCATTGTTGCAAACCGAAGCCAGAATGTTTTATTCACCATTACCTGACCATAAATTGCAAGCAAAAGACCTGGCCCAATTGGCCCTACACCATTCATCAGGTAATATTATTCGATTGGTGCTTGCCGGGATACCCGGTGGAGTACTTAATATCATTCCTGCCCTGGCTCTTGGATTTTCAGTAGGAATTGTATTTGAAAATGGTGATAAAAACGCCCTTCTTTACGTGAGTATGGCCGTCATTGCATTCGGGTTGATCGGAAGCTTGTTGTTTATCCTGCAAAAAAAATCACTTACGCATATACAGGACCGGGCCATTGCCCGATTGGAAGCAGCCTTCTGGGATCGGGTAATGCGTTTGCCAAGTAGTGCCACAAACCTTCAACCATCCAGCGAGATTGCCATTGCGGGTACCGTCTTTCAACAACTACGAAACGGAGGACAATTGCAATTTATTGAATCGCTTTTGTCCATGGTATTCATGTTACCATTGATTGGATTCATCTTCTACCTTGACTTCGCATTGGGTCTGATTACCAGTACTTTCTGTATCATATCGTTGCTTTTGTCAGTACTCATGGGCTTAATGCAAATCGATTCCAGTGGTAAGGTTATTCGTGCGACCCAAAAAACCTCCAGCAAATTGTTTCAGATAATCAAAGGAATTGTGAAGTTTAGAATTGAAGGGGCCGAAGGTTCAGCCTATGCAATCTGGGCAGAAGATTATCGGGATCAAAAAAGGGCAGAAGTAAAACTAGGTTCTCTGGAAAGACATTCACAAGCCTTGGGTGTGGCACTCCCATTTTTGGCTGGAGCAACTCTTTTTGCCACGGTTGCAATTGTCAACAGTTTCACAACCCCCTTAGGGGACTTTCTTGTGGTGTATTTGCTTTTCCTTACTTTTCTGACGGTTACCATCCGCTTTGGTGAATCAATCAGTTTCCTTGCTTCGGGGGTTAAAGCCATGAAGCAGTTGAATCCGGTTCTTGATGCGGAAACGGAGGGATCAATCGGCAAGGAACCTGTTGAGCATCTAAATGGGGAAATCCTTTTTGATCGTGTATCATTTCGCTATGACCCTGAAGGCCCATTAATTTTGGATGATGTTACGATTCATGCTCGGCCCGGTGAATTCATAGCCATCGTTGGAGAGTCCGGTGCAGGTAAAAGCACCCTGTTCAAACTTGCTCTGGGGATAGATCAACCCACAGCCGGTGCCGTTCTCTATGATGGTCATGACTTGAGGCATTTAAACCTGAAACAACTTCGTCAAAAGGTTGGTTCCGTACCTCAGTCAATTCAGCTGAATACCCAGGATATTTGGGACAATATCGCCATTAAACAGGAAGAAACAACAACCAAGATGGTATGGGAATCCGTTAGGGCTGCACAAATAGAAAATGAAATCAAGGCAATGCCGATGGGTTTGATGACGGTTGTTGGATCAAGTGATTCCGTCCTTTCGGGAGGTGAGAGACAACGGATAACCCTGGCTCGTTCACTGCTTGGAAACCCAAGCATATTGCTTCTGGATGAAGCCACCAATTGGCTTGATAACAATAATCAAGCGGAGGTAATGCAAAATTTGGCAATAATGGATTCAACCAGAATTGTTATTGCTCACCGGCTTTCGACTTTGGAGAAAGCAGATCGGATTTATGTGCTCAAGTCCGGAAAAATTGTGCAAACCGGAACCTTTCAGGATTTGCGTGACGTAGAAGGAGTGTTCAAGAATTTAATTGACAGGCAGGACACATGACTTGTTACGATGGACAAATAACAAGGACAATCATGTTCATATGAAAAACATCCCCGCCAAAACGACAATGAAAGCTTTACAAGACCTGATTAACAGATCAGAGAGGGATGGTGAATTTCGCAAACAATTGTTAGCGAATCCAAAAAACACAATTGAACGGGAATTGCAATTAAACCTGCCAGATGATCATGAAATACTCATTCATGAAAAATCAAAAAGTATTACCCACCTGATCTTGCCACCCGAGAGCAGTATTACCAAAGAGGAAAGAGAAGCCGCCAAAACCGGAAAGGTATCGTTGGAGTACCTCAAAAAAACCATGTACGACCCTGCACCTCAGTTGTCTGAAAAAATCAATCACCCCCCAATAAAGACCATGTCAAGCAATTCACTGAAGGAACTAATTAACGTAAGAATTGAACAGGGTCTGGATTTTCTTGACTCAACAATAAGTGAAAATGGTGCCTTGCATTGCATTCGATACCATGGCGGGATGGAAAATGCTCTCAGACATTATGAAAGACCTCCTTTTGTTTCAGCCTATTGCGCCTTGGCCCTGGAAAATTGTGAATTACCCAAGGCAAAGTCAATTTGTGCTGCTGCGAAACAATATATCCTTGCAACCATGGAATTTCCCGGGTTGTGGCGATATTATCGTCACCTACCACCTGATCTTGACAGCACCACTCTCTGCTCCATGATCCTGAGCGATCATCCATGGATTGCTCTGGGACAAAATCTTTCCAGAATACTTTCCTATCGCAATGAAGAAGGGCTGTACAATACCTGGATTCTGGATCCGGATGAACCGGATGTGGTTTCGCCCTTCCGTATAGAAGCAGACCCGGTAGTCAATGCCAATATCATTTCTCTCCTTGGAGACTGTTCTGAAACCAAGCCCATACAAAATTGGCTGGAATCGTTGTTGCAGGGCAGGAAACTGGAAGATTCCTCCAAATGGTATACTGACAGCTCAGCAATTTGTTATGGAATAGGAAGAGCAGTAAATCGAACCAAACCTCTTTTGGATCATCTTTGTAAGCCCCTAGCCGAAAATGTATTATCAAATCAAGATCAATCTGAAGGTTTTGGAAACATCTTGCAAACTGCACAGGCCATTACCGCCCTGCATAATGCAGGGCAAATGGATACGATAGATCCTTTGCATTACACGCAGCATATTTTGAATTCACAGCATGAAGACGGGAGTTGGCCAGAATTGATCGCATTTGGTGACAAAAAATCAAAGTGGGGCAATTTCGGTCAATTTGTTCATGCCTCGGAATCCATGACAACTGCTTTTTGCATAGAGGCTCTAACCAATCTTGGAAATTCCTTGTAAACTTACCAGTTTAATTTTCCATCTAGAAGGAAATGGACCTGAAATTTCTGAATATTTTGTTCACCTGATTAGGGTGTGTACCCAAATAATTCAAAACATGTTATATTATGACATTGACAAATATACAACAAATGGAGGTTTTGATGTCGAGCAGGCGTCATGAATTGACCGACAGTGAGTGGCATCTTCTCAAGAAGTTTCTGCCCACTG
>CAZHIL010000323.1:0-2080 GCA_964532985.1 uncultured Albidovulum sp.
TGGCGCAACCGAAGCCAAGACCCTTTGTTGAAGCACAAACAATTGCCCATTTACCTCTAATTCCAAAATCCATTTCCAAACCCTATCCTAACAAATGATATAATGACCAAATTCAAACTACTTTCCCCAACTTTCCAGTAAGAAACATTACTGTCTGAAAAAGGGATGACTACAAATATCTACACAATGGAGACAATATGGTAACATTTAAGGATTTTGGCCTAGATGCCAAAGTGTTAAATGCCATTGAAAAACTAGGTTATGATAAACCTACGGAAATTCAAGCACATACAATCGAACCTGCCATCAATGGTAGTGATATCCTCGGAATTGCCCAAACAGGTAGTGGGAAAACAGCAGCTTTTCTGATCCCGATGATCAAGAAACTTGCCGAAGGGAGGGCAAAAGCCAGAATGCCCAGAGGGCTGGTCATTACCCCCACGAGGGAACTTGCTGCCCAGATTTACGAAAATTTCAGCAATCTCGCTGCCGATATCAAATTGACCAGTACTCTGATCATTGGTGGTACCTCTTATCAGGAACAACAGAAAGCCCTGAACGCCGGGGTTGATATAATCATTGGCACACCGGGCAGGATTTATGATCATCTGGAACGTCAGAATGTAATGCTTCATGGAATCCAGTACCTGGTTATAGATGAAGCTGACAGAATGCTTGATGAGGGGTTTATACCCCAAATTGAAATGATCTGTGCCCGAACTTCCCCACGTCGCCAGACCCTGTTTTACTCAGCCACCATGTATCCCGAAATAGAGAAACTTGCAGATAATTTCTTGACAGATCCCCTGAGGATAGAAGTTAGCCCGCGGGCTTCGGTATCCGAGGATATCGAACAGCTCGTTTTTATTGTCGATAAGGGTGGTTCAAGGGATTTATTCAAGAAAAAGCGTAATATTCTGCGCAAGATCATCAATCATTTTGGTGACGATCTTTCCAACGCCATTATCTTCAGCAATACCAAGAATCACGTTGATATTTTGCAAAAATCCATGAAATTTCACGGGTTCGAAAGTGAATCCATTCATGGGGACCATACCCAGTCAGTACGAACAGAAGCCCTGAACAAATTCAGAAACGGGGAAATTCAGTTCCTTATCGCCTCAGATGTGGCTTCACGTGGTTTGGATATTCCGCTCGTTTCCCATGTCATCAATCTTGATGTACCTGTAAATCCGGAAGATTACATTCATCGAATTGGTAGAACAGGCAGAGCTGGAAACAAGGGAACCTCGGTGACCTTGTGCAGCAAAAAGGAACTAAATTCCCTTGATAGCATTGAAAAACTGATCTCCAAGCCTTTAAATAAATTCAAATTGCTGCTCAAGGGCAAATCACAGGAATTAAGAATTGTTCCCTTAAACCGGACTGATGAGAACAATGAGGAATATTCCAAGGGAATGATGGAAATGGAAACCGAAAATACAGATATTTCAACTGCCGAGGAAAACAAATCTGAATCTCAAAGCAGGAAAAAGAAAAAAGGTAAACATACCAAGCGAAGAGAATCCCCAAAACCAGCAGATCTTGAAAGTGCTTCCAGTGCCGATGCTGGAGATGATAACATGGCGTCCGGTGAAGCAGTAAGTGATACTGAAGAAGCTGAAACAGTCAAACCTGTCAGAAGAAGGTGGTCCTACCGCAAGAAGGATTTGTATACTAGAAAATCAAAAAGCGACGCTGCCCCGGACAATGTTGATGACAAAACCAATGTTGATCTGGTTTCAGAAGAATCACCTGAACCTGATGGAATCCAAGCCAGCGAGCAAAAAAACAAGAACCCTTCCAGACAAAAAGGTGTTGGTAAATCCGGTCAGGGGGGCTCTAAAAGGGGTAACAAGCAATCGAAGAACAAGGGTTTTGAGGGCCGAACACCCGCTTTTGTGGACTATGATTTCGATTGATTGATAATATGAAACCTTGTCTTATCTGATGGCTATCTGAATAACAGGTTTTTTATTGTAAAAATCCAGGCACAATTTCCTGGTAGCCTTGCCCAAAATATCCTTTAGCTTGGATTCATGTGCCAGTTGTTGTTTGGTGGATTGGCTCAGCTTAGTCA
>CAZHIL010000324.1:0-2432 GCA_964532985.1 uncultured Albidovulum sp.
CTATTAGGCTTGATCTTGAATTGTTGCAATTAAAGCCCATAAGAGTTGCTTTAGTAAAACTATCCTTTGATCCCCGAATTCGAGAAAAGCCCATCCATGTCCGGCTATTTCCAATATTTTTCTATTCCGTTTACCGGCCAAGATCAGCTTTAATGGCACCATAACAGGTGAGCAGGTAATTGTAAAGGGTATGTTTTACTATTTCTCGATTATTCCCGAGTTAAGGGAACCTCAAAAATTAATAGGTTCTGAAAACAGTAAAAATCTGGAGTGGTCTATAGGTGATAATTTTAAGAAATGTTATTACTAACCCATATTATCAAGTTTCTTTTGCATCTCTGCCATCTGCTTCTTCAATTCATCCAGTTCAGGGTTGTTTTTCTCACTATTTTCCTTCTTCGGGGAAGAGGCCATGAAGGGAAACATAGCGGATAGGATTTCCTTT
This sequence comes from uncultured Albidovulum sp., assembly GCA_964532985.1. GTDB lineage: Bacteria > Pseudomonadota > Alphaproteobacteria > Rhodobacterales > Rhodobacteraceae > MPNP01. The sequence continues at coordinate 446 of CAZHIL010000324.1, forward strand.
TGTGATTCCTGAAAATCTTTCAGATTTTTCAAGGGATCCGAAACATTCTGGAAATTTTCCATGATCTGGTTCTGGCTTTTGTTTAGCATTTCATAAGATGCCTCAAGAAACTTAGGAACCAATGCCAGGGTCTTCTCGTTGTAGGATCTAACCATGTTTTGTAAGGTATCCAGTGGTAATACCGGCAATTCCCTGGATTCATTCTCGACAATGATCCTTACCATATATTCCCGCGAGAGATCTTCACCTGACACCTTGTCAATGATTTTTACATCACGACCGGATTTAATGATATCCGATACCTCCTCCAGGGTTGTATATTCGCTGGTTTCTGTGTTGTATAAACGGCGGCTTGCATACCGTTTAATCAACAGTGGTGTTTGACCATCACTCATAACCCGTCTTAATTTTCTGCTAATTAAATTGTCATATGGATATACGTACCAGGAGCAGGTCCCAGATTGCTATCCCCTTGTTTGATTGCACCAACTTCAAGTGACTTGCCAGATCGTGTTGACAGCCATTTTTCCCAGGAAGGCCACCAGGTTTCCTTGTGGTATTCTGCCTTTTCCTTCCATTCATCCAAGGAAGAAGAATTCTTGTCGTTGGTATAATGACCATATTTTATTTTTGTTGGTGGATTGACCACACCGGCAACATGCCCGGATTCGGCCAGGAACAATTTCTTGCTGTGGCTCTTCATCATTCTGATACCATTGAATGAGACTTTCCAATCAACCAGATGATCAGATTCGCAAGCGACTGCTGAAAGAGGTATGGTAATATCTTCCAGTGACAATTTGACACCATTCAGTTCATATTCTCCATTGGTAAACAAATTTTCCCTGATGATGTCATGGAAATATTCCCTTGCCATTCGACCAGGCAAATTTGTTGAATCTCCATTCCAATGCAAAAGATCAAATGCCATGGGTGGTTCCCCTAGCAGATAACTTCTGATAGCCGGTCCATAAACAAGATCATTGGCCCGTAGGTAGGAAAAGGCATTGGCCATGCTCTTTCCAGGCAAATATCCCTTTTCCCCAAGAATCTCATCAACACCATTGATAAAATCATCACCCAGGAAAATACCCAATTCACCGATATCGGTGAAATCTATCAGGGTCGTGAAAAAGGTTGCTGACTTAACCTTATTGGTTTTGGTCTTGCTCATATACGCCAAAGCCATGGCAAGCAGGGTTCCACCAATGCAATAACCTATGGCATTGGTCTCTTTTGAACCAGTATAATTGCATACCTCATCGATAGCTTTTATGCATCCATCTATTGTATAGGTATCCATACCCACATCACGATGGGAACTGTCGGGATTTACCCAGCTTACGACAAAGAGTTGATAACCCTGTTCCACCACCCATTTGATGAAGCTATTGTCAGGACGCAGGTCAAGAATGTAATACTTGTTTATCCAAGGGGGAATGATTACGAGAGGAACCTCCTTGACCTTCTCGGTTGTGGGATGGTAATGAAGCAACTCGAATAGTTCATTCCTGAAAACCACCTTACCTTGTGTGGTTGCAAGATTTTCCCCAACCTTAAAGGCATCAGGGTCGCAAAGTGTAACCTGCAGGTCCCCATTGTTCTTTTCGAGATCCCTGACCAGGTTTTCCAATCCATTTACCAGTGATTGACCCTCAGTCTTCATAGCCTTGTCCAGAGCCTCGGGATTGGTTGCCAGAAAATTTGCAGGACTCAACATGTCTGTTATCTGCTGTGAAAAGAACTCAATTCTTTTGCGATCACTATCGCTTAAACCTTCGATGTTTTCGAAATAGTTCTTTATCATTTGGGAATTGAGAAAGTAATGATCCTTGATGAGTTTGAAATAAGGGGTATCCCAAAGCTCGTTTTTGAATCTCTTGTCCTGAGTGGCTGGTTTTGAACCTGTTTCAGAACTGGTCGGAAAATCTACCAAGGATTTCTGGGCTTCCATCCACAGGTTCAGAGACTGTCCCCAATAGGAAAC
>CAZHIL010000325.1:0-4426 GCA_964532985.1 uncultured Albidovulum sp.
ATTGACAGCCATTTGCCTAGTGCAACTTTCTGTTGGTTCCCCCCAGACAACAAACCTGCTTCAGTGCCCATACGAGTCACATCGACTGTGAACTTTTCAGCATTGCCCAATGCCAATCTTTCTTCTGATCCCTGGTTAAGCAAGCCATATGTGGAAATTCTACCAAGTGCTGGTGAGGTAAGGTTTTCCTTGATTGGGCGACCCAGGAACAACCCATCAAGTTTCCGGTCGTTTGAGCAATATGCTATACCAGCCTTAATTGCTTCCTTGGGGGATTTTGGTAAAAACTCTCTACCTTTATATCTTATGTTACCCTCACGTGTACCACTGGCCCCTCCGATAGCAGAAAGAATATCACCTGATCCACTACCCAACTGTCCTGCCAAACCTAGAATTTCGCCTGGATAAACTTGAAAGTTGAATGGCTCGACCGTAGCGTCCGACCACAAACCGCACACTTCCAACAGAGGTTCGGTTCTTGTTAATTCCATTCTTTTAGGGAACATGTTTTGCAACTCCCGGCCAAGCATCGATTCGACCAGCGAATGTACATTGAATTCAGACACCTTGCGTGGTTCTTGACTTATCCCATCCCTTAGAACGGTTATTCGGTGACAGATCTTGAAGATTTCATCCAGTCGATGGCTGACGTAAATGACAGATTTACCATTTGTTGCTAGTCTCTCAACCATTTCAAGAATACGTACGCTATCAGATTCACCCAATGCTGCCGTGGGTTCATCCAATATTAATACTCTTGGGTCGTGAGCCAGCAAACTTGCAACTTCAACTAGTTGTTGTTCACCAATAGAAAGTCGGTTAACAGAAATTGAAGGATCTATTTTATCTAACCCTACCTCTTCCAAATATGGTTTGGCTTTCAATGCAAGGGATTTTTTTGTAGCAAACAAAGGTACGGTGTCACCAACCAGAAATATATTTTCGGCAACAGACATTGCTGGAATGAGACTTAATTCCTGCTGGGCAATGGCAATTCCTGCTTTTTCTGCCCGTGATGGATTTGAAAACCTGACAGGAGCACCATCCAATGTGTATTCACCTGAATAGCCATCGTCAAATCCTCCTATGATCTTTACTAGTGTTGATTTTCCGGCACCATTTTCTCCAACCAGCCCCATGACTTCAGATTCGCCAATTTCAAAATCTGCTTTTTTTAGCGCCTGAATTGCACCAAAGGACCGATTAATAGCCGATAGTTTCAGTATCACAAGGAGTTTCGCTGTTACGAGGATTGCATACTAATATTAATTTAGTGAAATTCCATTATGCACAAAGGGATGGTCAATTACCACCCCCTTGTTTACTTTATGATTGTATCTTGTGCTATCCTCCCCAAGCACCTGAACAGAGTTCATCAATACCATACAGTTTACCGTCGAAACCACGAAGTGCTACGGTTTCTAGATTGTCCAGTGTTACTGCCGGGTTTGGTGTGAAGTTGATGTAATTCGCCAGTTCGCCTGTCTCAAGATATTCTTCCACCATCTTGATTGCAAGTTGGCCCTCGTGTAAAGGGGATTGAAGGGTAGTACCGAATTGCTTTCCTTCTTCGATCAGCTGCTTGTCTCCGTTGCAGACAGTACCGACGGCAATAACATCTTCTCCCATAACATATCCTGCTTCTTCAAAAGCTTGGATTCCACCTGTAAGAATGGCATCATCCATGCCGTAAACAAAATGGATACCTTTATCCCTGTTGGCAGCGATCAATTTAGCAGCACCCTTATAACCGTTAGCTTGGCCAAAACCCTCTCCGATATCTCCGATGATAGTCAAGGGCGATCCAGCAATTGCATCATTGAAGGCATTGATCGAAAGGCCATATCCGCCATAGGAATGCGGATAAGATAAAACAAGAACATTGAAACCTTCACCCCCTTCAGCCAATTTACGTGCTGCTGCCTCTCGCATCATATAACCTGCGTTACGTGCACGCAGCCTGTCATCTGGACCTGCATAACCAAAAATGTACTCCCTGTCCTGATCGTTGGGCAATTGATTGATTTTTAATACCGGCACCCCAGTTCTTGACAAGGCACGAAGCGAGCCAAGACCTGCTGTTGCATCAGAAGGCCACCAAATAAATACATCTGGTAATTGACCGGCTGCCAAAACCTGTTGAACCTGTTGGTCCTGTTCTGCTTGATTGAACTGGTTTTCGAAAACCTTGATGTCAAATCCCTTTAAGGCAGCAGTTTCCTTGATACCCTTTATGAATCGACCAATATAAGCTTCACCAGCTGGCCCGTTGAATGAAATGATTGTACCCTTTTCTGCGGCGAAGGTTACATTACCAACTAACCCTATCGCCAAACCGGTTACTAAAGCTAGTACTAGTGATAATCTTTTTGACATGATATCTTCTCCCATTAAACATAATGAATTGTGCAATTTAATCCTTTGGGAACATATTATTTCGACCAACAAGAAAAAAAATTCTAATTATAGCCAATTTGGATAATTTTTGTCCAATTCAGTTATTTTTTTGATTTTATAATTTTCATATTGTTGTATTCACAATGAAGCGAATGGATTAAAGGTAAGTGGAGAATAATTTTGAACATTCACGAGACACGACTTAAAGGAAAACACGTACTCATAACCGGAGCAGCGCAAGGAATGGGGGCCGCCATTGCAGAGTACTATGCCGCCCAAGGTGCCAAGGTTTGCATTGGTGATATCAATTTGGAGGGTTGTTATGATGTTGCCTCAAGGATCAAGAAGGCAGGTGGTTCAGCAGTAGCAGTCAAGTTAGATGTTACCAAGCGGGCTGACATGAAAGCCGCTGTAGATGCCACGGTAGAATCCTTTGGTTCTATAAACGTCATGTTGAATAATGCCGGAATAAACAAACCGTTGATGTTCCTGGACGTTACAGAAGAAAACTGGGATATGATTATGAAGGTCAATGCTATGGGTGTACTCATAGGTATGCAAGAGGCAGCAAAAGCAATGATCAAGCAAGGTAAGGAAAACGGTCCTTACAAAATTATCAATGTTGGGTCCATTTTGAGTCGCCAGGCTTTCGACGACGTAATACCATATTCTTGCTCCAAACATGCGGTGCTTGCATTGATAAACGGTGGTGCAAAAGCACTTGTCGAACATAATATAACGGTCAATGGATATGGACCTGGTGTAGTTCGAACGGAATTATGGGAACAACTTGACAAGGACCTCGTTGCAATAGGCAAATTCGAAAAAGAGGGGGAATCCATGGATACTCTGGCCGAAACCATGATTCTAATGAAACGTTATTCCTATCCGGAAGATGTTATTGGAACCGCAGGATTTCTTGCCAGTTCCGAATCCGATTACATGACAGGACAATTACTTATGATTGACGGTGGTATTGTAATACAATAACTCAAATCATTAAGGTAGTGGATAACCTAGGATTTACCCTCTCCAATTAACCCTGCTAGGCTTTAGGAACTAAATCAGGGATATCAACCTACATTGAAATGAAGCAGATATCGAGAGGCTATTCGGCAGAACCTGAAGGCAGATCAACCCCAGTAGAAATCTATTGAAGGATACTTTGTTTCCTCAACACATTCTCTGGATCAAATGGAGGTTTGGATAATAACCTTGCCCTTGCCCTTTGATCATGAAGGTCGATTTCAAATGTGACATTTGCCACTTCATTTTCTGCTAGCCTTACAAAACCCATGGCAAGGTTTGTATTCGTTCTGTATCCGAAATCACCTGAAGTTACCGTACCAACAACTTCACCATTACCATAGATTGTTGAGCCTGGGTGTGCAGAAGCCTCCTGGCTGTCAACATTCAACAAGACAGAACTGTTTCCTGTTTCTTCCCGGGTTCTTTGCAACAGAGCATCCCTGCCTAGAAAATTCTCCTTGTTTCGGACAAACATGCCCAAACCTGATTCATAAGGATCGAATTCGGTCAAAAGATCAGCTTTCCAATGTTTGTAACCCTTCTCCAATCTCATGCTTTCGATTGCCAGGCTTCCAAAAGGTTTTATTCGAAAGGGTTCCCCTGCCTTCATAATGTACTGCCAGCAATCGAGAAGTTTTTCACTTGGGACATGAAGTTCAAATGCCAGTTCACCAGAATAACTCAGGTTAAAGAGATAAATCCCAACACCATCAACAGTCACTTCCCTAACATGTCCCCATTGCAAGGGGGATACAAAGGCCTCGGGATTTAAGATGTCTCTTACCAATTCAGGGGCTTTGGGACCTGCCAGCAGAATAATTTGATATTTCTCGGTCAGGGAATTCAGTTGTATTGAACCATCATTGGGGAGATGGGCTGATAACCAATCCCAATCATGTACCTCGGAAGTAGCAGCCGAACCATACCAAAATCGATCACCCATGTTTACCAGTGTGGCTTCAGACTTTACCATACCATGATGGTTCAAGAAATAGCATAA
>CAZHIL010000326.1:0-14478 GCA_964532985.1 uncultured Albidovulum sp.
TTCCATTTGTTATAACCACCATTTGGGGTATTGATCTTACCCGCCCACCAGGAGTTAATATCAACCAGGTTCCCGTACTGGAAATCGGGTTGATGATATATGCTGCCATAACCGGGTGGAAACTTGCCGTATTACTAAAGGTGCCTGGGGCTACAATTCTTGGTCCAATGGTACTGACTTCAATCCTTACCCTAACTGATTTGATTCATTTCAGACCACCTGTTGAATTTATCTGGGGAGCTCAGTTCTTTATTGGTTTGGGTGTGGGCATCCGATACAGTGGTGTAACCGGGGTTGAGGTAAGACAATACATTCTATCAGCCTTGGGATATTGCCTTTTGCTTGGTTTCATAAGTCTTCTTTTTGTGTTGGTAATAGTCGGGTTATTGGATACTTCCCCGATTGATACACTACTAGCTTATTTACCCGGTGGTCAGGCAGAAATGGGAATTATTGCCATAGTCACCAACGCAGATATGGCTTATGTCATTTCACATCATGTCTTACGTCTGATTCTGGTGCTTTTACTTGTTCAGGTGTTTGCCCGGTGGATATTGAAATGAACTTATTGGGGTCGAAATAATTCACTAATTCCTCCTACCACAAGGAACTCTTGCAATGGCCATTAGTCATCTTCAGGAGGAATTAATCCAAATCCTTTTCCATCATTAATACAAGCCTAGCAGACCCAACTGCAGCTTCGGTATGATTGGCATTGAATATTTTTTGCCCCAGAGTAACTTCTCGGATCTGTTTCCATGTTTGATTTGTCGACCCACCACCGGCTGTAAAAATGGTGTGGGGAAAAGCACCTCCCCGTTGCTGAATAGCCTGATAACATCTTGCTTCAATATTTGCCATGCCTTCGAGTAATCCATGGAGAAAATCCGAATTCCTTTGGGGTCGTGGTGACATTCGTGGCTGTAATGCAGGATCATTTACGGGAAAACGTTCGCCAGGTTTTGTCAGTGGGTAATAATCGAGCCCAGAGGATAACTTTGGATTGATCCTCTGGCAGTATTTCTGAATTTCATCAGGTGTGAAATATTTTGCCAGTACACCTCCCCCGGTATTGGATGCCCCACCCGTCAACCAGCCATCTCCCAACCTGTGGGAATAGAGGCCGATTTCAGGATCATCAATACGATTTTCAGACATTACCTTGACAACAAGCGTTGATCCCAGAGAGGTTACAGCGACACCTGGTTCTGGCTCAGCACAGGCAAGGAATGCAGCGATGCTGTCAGTTGTACCTGCATATACGGTCGTATTTCTGGACAAGCCAAGTTGATCTGCAACTAGTTTCGAAACCGTAGCAATTGGGGTTCCTGGAGGTCTAACCTTAGGGAACAAGGTCAAGTCAATGCCAATATCGCTAATCCATTCAGGCCAACTTTCGGTTTCGGGGTCAAAACCAGTTTTCAGGGAATTATTGTAATCGGAATATCCTCCGATATCTGTAAACTTGGCTGTAATGAAATCAGCCTGATGTAGAAGATGTCTTGCACGATTGTCCGTATCTTCTCGCATAAGTTGTAACGCACGGGCCAAAGCGGAGTTGGGGCCTTGGGTGATATGGGATACTGGTGCAACTCGTCCAATTTCCTCCGCTTGATGGACAAATCCTTTCGAATCATACATCAAGGCTCTGGTCACAGGTTGCAGATTTGCATCGGTCAGCAGCATGGTTCCAGAAGTTCCATCTACGGAAATTGCAGAAATATCGTGTGGATTCACTCCCAGTTCGTTCAATGTCCTGATCTGGGTTTTAATGCACCGTCTTACAGATTCCCACCATAATTCTGCATTGATGTCCAAAGTTTCTTGAGGCACATGAGATTGGTGCGCCATAGAGACGAGTTTACCTGAAAAGTCTAAAACAGCTGTTCGGATACCTGATGTGCCCAAGTCAATTCCAAGAATCATTTTTATTTTCGCTTCGCAAGTTCCTGACGGTATTTTTCGGCATCCCAGTTCAACAGTTCTGCTTCTGCCTCTTCACCTATCGGTTCTGGTATCCAATCCTGTGGCAAGCGTTGAAGAATTTCAGCAAGGCAACACAACATGGCCTTATGGGATGGTAAAGCCGACTTGCGAATCAGGATTCCCTTATCCTTTTCTATGATGACAGGTGGTTTACCTTCATGATCGCATTGTGGCAAAGCGGGTCCAAGGAAAACAACATGATCAGGATAATAGGATCCATTGATAGCTAGTAAAAAGGTATGGGGATCCTTGGCAAGCCAACCATACTCTGACCATTTGAATTCAGAATTCGGCTGCTTTTGAGGCAGCGAAGTATCAACATCTCTTTGAGACATGTATAAACGTTGTTCAACTGTGCAAATCAGTTGTTCAACTTCAGAAACGCTTTTTCCACAACAAATAAGCCCGTGATTTTGCAAAATTATGATTTGGGTTTCTGGTTTGACCCACTTGAGAATTTCCTTAGTTAGTTGCAATCCGGGTTTTACATAAGGTACTAGTACAAAGGGCAGGCCCTGCAATTTGTTGACAAGAGCCAATCTCCCTTTCAAACTTATGGAATGAACAAGTGACATGACCGAATGTGTATGAATGACAACAGGATACTCCAGAACACCATGAAACGTTGTCTCTATTGATGGTCTTAATCCCAATTCTGGTTCCAGAACAGCCTCTATACAGTCTCCCTTATCATTTCCCATGGCTTCGGATTTAACGACATTACAATCAACTGGGACAAAAATGTCCTGTGTTAAAGCATTGGCAAGTTCGGTGCCTGATGCCTTGATCCACATTACTTCTCCATCTTTAATAGATGTATTTCCGCCCGGCCCCTGAACCTGTAATCGATCCTGTCCCAATCTTGCCGATAAAGCACGAAATTCAGCTGTTAGCAATTCTTTTTTTGTCATTTAATGGATTGAATCATATAAGTTGGCATGGGAAGATTCTGTTCCTTTGCCATAGTTGAAAGAACTTGTTGGTGATTACCACCTGAGAAATATTCCTTGTTTAATCCCCCAATCACAAATAGACTATCCCAACCAGCATCATGAGCACCCTTGATGTCGTGGTCCAAGCTGTCGCCTACCATCAACAAACGGTTCGGTCTGACATCCAAGGCACTCTGCATGGATAGAAAAATAGGATGATACGGTTTGCCATAATTTACAACTTTCCCCCCTTGCTCCTGGTAATAATATGACAACACACCGGGAGAAATAACAGTTTCTTCACCTCGTGGCGAAGCCATGTCTGGGTTTGAGCAATAAACTGTCAATTTTTTTTGCAAGGCATCATCTAATATCGATTGCCAATCCGAAAGAATGGAACCATCAGGCAGACCCATTAGAAGTATTGCTTGTGCAAAACCAAGTTGAGAATTTATGGTTATATCTAGTCCTTTTGCCCAATATAAGGCATCACCCAAACGGCGCTCTATCGGGAAAAAATCCCTATGAGATACCCTGCTACGGTTAATATCCTGCCACAATGCTTCTCCAGAAGTCATTACCATTTCAAACAATTCGGGGGGAAACCCCATTCGGATAATTCGGTTCAGGTTTTCTCGAGAACTTTTGCCTGAATTGGACAATACTGCCAATCGATGGCCCTGGGAAGCCAAGGTAGTTAAGGATTCAATTGTACCCTTATATGCCCTAGTTCCATCATGTAGTACACCCCACTGATCGAGAACAATGATATCGTAGGAACTTGCGACTTCAGCCAGTGACTCAATGGAGTGAGTCACTTTTGTTAATCAACCATATCTTCAGGTTTTTCCAGACTGTTGATATAATCATCAACGTCGTCAACCGGCATTACAGGTGTAGATTGTTGGGCGGTGTTACCTGGCATGTCACCAAAATAAAACTGGTATCCCGGTATCGGTTGCCTCCTTTTTCGAATCGGCATTCCTTCATACGGAAACACATCAGACCGTGCGTTGGCTTTTTGGTCATGGCAAGGTAGTACATAATCTGCTCGCTTGTCGATTTCCTCGACCGATTTCCATCCTTCATAACTGTTGACAAATCGTGCCGGAACCCAATAACGCCATTTTTCTTCAGGATTTGGACATAGATTGCGTTCTTCGAAAATAGCATCTCCACAGACAACAATATCACCCGCCGAAGTTGCAACCGTAACCGCCATGTGTCCAACGGAATGACCAGGTGTTGGGAACATTGTAATTCCCGGCAATACCTCACATTCACCATCCACAGCCTCAAAAGGGCAACCTGTATAGGCAGGTTCAATGTCCAATACACCTGATTCGTAGGTTCTGTAATAAAGCGGAAGTGGATTGAAGGCCATTTCAATCTCGGCCTTGGGTGCTATGTAACGTGCGTTTTTGAATTCCTTCATGTTCTGGACATGGTCCCAATGCAAATGCGTAAATACGATCGCATCAATTTCATCCGGATGAATGCCCAATTTTTGTTCTAGGTGTTCGTGAACCTGCAAACAGCCACGTTTCTCACAATTGTGATGATATTTTGAAGCTCTCTTCTGGTCCGGTAATCCGGTGTCAATCAGGATTTTGTTTTCGCCAGTGTCAACATAGTGACAGTATACAGGTTGCCATTTTTTCTTTCCGGCGGGGCCTTTCCAAAAAATATATGTTCCTAGGTCTCCATGTAACCACCCGGTATTAATTGGATAGATTTTGGTTTCATTTCTTCCCATTCTCGTTCCTAATCCTGTTTCAGAAAAAGCTGGATGTATGCAAAATTAAAATTTTGTATATAATGTTGTGAAGAGTTAAAAAAGTCAATTCATCTTAAGGGCTTGAATAAAACTTTCTGCCATATGGGACCGCATGCCCTTGGATGCAGTTGCGGAATCCTCTGAAAAGATATCATTCAGCAAAACCTGGTGACTCTGTGCCGAGGCAATAAGATCCTCATGTGATTCGAATTTCTTTGCCCTGAAGGGTCCGGTTCGTCTTCTGAATTCACTTGCGATTGCTGCGATATAGGGATTTCCTGTTGCTCTATATATGGCCTGGTGAAAAGCTTCGTTGGCCAGTAAATACCCCTTCCGATCGCCTTCTTCTGCTGTCTTTAGGCACTCTGCTTGTGCAGCTTCGATTTCACTTCTAGCCAATAAGTTGAGGCGCTGGGCCACAATTCGGGCACAAGCGGCTTCAATCTCATGCATGGCTTCAAAAATCTGTCCCAGTTCTTCTAGGGAATATTCTGCAACAAATATTCCTCGGCGATCCTTTTGAACCAGTACTCCCTGTGCTGCCAATCGTGAAAGTGCTTCCCTTACGGGAGTTCGCGATACACCAAATCGCATTGCCAAACCATTTTCATCCAAGTGTTGCCCCGGGGTAAGTTCTCCAGTACTGATTTCTTCAATTAAAGCCTCTTGGATTTTACGGACAGTAGAAGGTTTGTTAGCAAACTTGGAAGAAGTTAAGACTTTGGCCATGATATTGTTTTTCACCAATGATGCTTACAAAAACTCAAAATTTACATTTCACCACATAAATTTTTATTATTATATTTTATTTTGCATATTTTTTTCAAATATTGTATACAAAAAATTAATTTTTAATGTAAGTGAATGGCCATGCCCGAAATACGCCTGGAAAATTTGATTAAGCGTTATGGCACGGTTGAGGTCCTACATGGTATAGACCTTACCATGCAATCAGACGATTTTACCGTACTGGTTGGCCCCTCTGGTTGTGGCAAATCGACGACCCTGCGAATGATAGCAGGTCTTGAGACCGTCTCGGAAGGGGAGATCTTTATTGATGATAAACCGATCAGCCACCTTGATCCCAAGGAACGTGATCTGGCAATGGTATTTCAAGATTATGCGTTGTACCCTCATATGGATGTAGCTCGAAATATTTCCTTTGCCCTGAGATTGCAAAAACGCCCCAAGGCTGAAATCAGGGAAAAAGTCAGGGAAGTTGCTGGCATAGTTGGGCTTACTGAATTGTTGCACCGCAAACCGGGCGAACTTTCTGGCGGGCAACGGCAAAGGGTTGCCATGGCAAGAGCCTTGGCCAAGGACAGTTCCATATTTCTGTTTGATGAACCGCTTTCCAATCTGGATGCCAAACTGCGTGGACAGATGAGGGCTGAACTTGCCTTGATGAGCCAGCGGGTGAAAAAAAACATGATCTATGTAACTCACGATCAGGTTGAAGCCATGACTTTGGCAGATAGAATCGTGGTAATGCATTTGGGCAAGATCCAACAGGAGGGAACGCCTGAAGAGTTGTTCAAAAATCCAGACAATAAATTTGTGGCAGGTTTTCTGGGTTCACCGCCCATGAACTTTCTGGATGCAGAACTAGTTGAGGAAGATGGCCAGCTGTTTGCCTGTGGAGATGCGTTCAAAATCAAACTTCCTGAAAGCCGCAAGTCCCTCGTGGCAACAAATAAAAACCAAATTACGCTCGGTATCCGTCCGAGTGATCTGAATTTTGATCATGAAGCAAGAGACGAAAATGCTTTTGATCTAAATGTCATCGTCTCAGAATATATCGGTGCACAATCGGTTCTTTTGTGCACCTGTGGAAACATCAATGTAACGGTGGAACTGAAATCGGAAACACCGATTGCACTTGGAGAAACACTCAGGTTTGCGGTCCGGCCTGAGGGTTTGCATTTGTTTGACCGCACAACCGAAAAAGCACTTTGATCGCTTACCATTACAAGGAGGTAATATTATGCTTAAAGCCCTAAAAATCATTGTGACGTTTGCATTCACGACTGTTGCGATGTCTGCAACAGTTTTTGCAAACCCATATGAATCATACAGTGGAGAAACACTCATCGTGAATTTCCCAGCACACCCGCATTTTGATGCGGTCATGAAGATCCTGCCACAATTCACGGCCGAGACAGGTATTGAAGTTGAAGTTGATCAGCTTCCCTATCTGAAAATGCGTGAACGGCAGACCCTGGAGTTGGCACAGGAGGAAGGTGAATACGATTTGATTGCCTATGTCGTATTCTCCAAGGCCGACTACGTCTATGCAGATCAGCTTGAAAACCTAGCCCGATATTTCATGAACCCAATGTTGGCAGATCCTTCATATGATGCCGACGATCTTATTGACGGCTATGTCTATAATATTGGTTTTGCTGGAGGTAACAAGGGATATCTTGAAGGAAAAACCGGTTCGCTGTTCGGTATTCCATATGGATCAGAGACTTCAATACTGGGTTATCGTACGGATATATTCGAGAAGCATGGTTTGGAAGTTCCCGAGACCTATGACGAAATGCTTGAATTGGCTTGCAAGATTCCTGAACTGGAACCAGGTATGGGCGGTCTGTCAAGTCGAGCTGCATCAGGACACCACGCAAGTCATGCATTCCTGTTGCACCTTGCGCCATTGGGTGGAAGGATTTTCGATGACCAGTGGAATCCAATCGTTAACAATGAAGCTGGTGTTCAAGCAGCTCAAGCCTTGAAAACCATTGTTGACTGTGGTCCCGAGGGAGCAGCATCATTTGGATTTGGTGAAGCCCTGGGCTCATTTTTGAATGGTGATACGGCCATGTTCCTTGATACAACAGTTGTTGCCGGGCAAATCAATGACCCCAGCAAGTCCAAGGTTGTAGGTAACGTTGGCTGGGCATTGCACCCCATGGGTGTACGACGGGGTAGCCAGACAGGTGGTTTTGGCATTGGCATCCCCAAAAATGCCGAGAACAAGGAAGCTGCCTTCCTGCTCATGCAGTGGCTGACCTCCAAGCATGGTGACAAACTTGTTGCCATGGAAGGTGGTAATCCTTCGCGTTTTTCAACCCATGCTGATCCTGATGTCAATGCCAAGTTCCCACATATGGCAACATTCGGAGAAGCCCTTAAACATGCTGACCCGGACTGGCGTCCGATTATCCCGGTATGGGGCAAGATCAATGCTGATCTGGGAACAACCCTGTCCAAGGTCTTGACTGAAGATTTGGACATTCAGGAAGCCCTAGATGGTGTGGCCGAACGAACCACTGCATTGATGGAAGAAGCCGGTTACTATACCTGGAGGTAATAAAAACCATAACAATTGACCGGGTCGATATTTTCATCGACCCGGTTCTTGGCAAGGGGATTGAGAATGATTCGCCAGAGCCTTAACAGGCTTTCGCCTTATATGTTCATTGCACCGGGGGCGATAATTATGGCTATCGCTTTGCTCTATCCGTTAGGGTATATGGTGTATGGATCCTTTCGTGACTGGGATCCAAGTCAGAATATATCTGAAACCGAATTCATAGCATTCAAAAACTACATTACCCTCTTTTACGATCCGGCTTTTCGTGAAAGCCTATCTGTTACCCTGACTTTTGCATTTACCGTGGTTGTTGCAGAACTTTTCATAGGAGTGGGGCTTGCCTTGCTTCTCGATCGCAACATTCGAGGCATGTCTGTATTGAGAACCCTCTTTATCCTACCCATGATGATAGCACCGGTTGTCGTTGGATTGATGTGGCGTTACATGTATCATCCCACGATTGGTACCTTCAATAGAACCTTGAAGTCCATGGGGCTTGAGGGTGTTGACTGGTTGGGTCAAAATGCCCTTTTATCAGTAATCATCGCTGATATCTGGCAATGGACACCATTTATTTTTATCCTAGCCCTAGCTGCCCTGCAATCCCTCCCCCGTTCGGCCCTGGAAGCATCAAGAATTGATGGAGCAACAAACTGGCAACAGATTTGGCATATCAAACTTCCACTCATGATGCCGGTTTTGATTGTCACAGCTCTTTTGCGACTGATAGATGCCTTTAAGGTGCTGGAGGTTATACTGGTAATGACTGAGGGTGGACCTGGCTTGTCTACCGAAATCATTGCCCTGAGAATTTCAAGAACGGCCACCGAATTCCGTGAATTGGGGACCGCTGCAGCGATGTCAAATTATCTCCTGATCTTGTTGATGTTGCTCACATGTGCGATGTTTGTATTTACAAGAATACAGGAAGTACGTGCCGCGAGGGCTGCCAGACAATATCAGGAAGAAGGTTGAATCAATGAATTCTGAACGACAAAACCCTGCCTTCTATGCCTTGCTAGTCGTTTTGATCTTCATGTCAGTTGGACCGATCTATCTGATGTTGGTCAATTCCTTCAAACTGGATGTGGACATTATCGGTGGTACAAGCGGGTTGTTGTTTCTTCCAACAATCCAGAATTACGAAACAGCACTCTGTGATATTCTTTGGTACGAACCCGAGCATCTTGACTTTTGTTCACTGAAATTTGGCGGAGCTTTTATCAATTCGATAATTATCGCCCTGATTTCTACTGCATTAACATTGATTATCGGGTGCATGGCAGCCTATGCCCTGGTTCGTTTTCGTTTTTTTGGACGGGATACGGTCTCACTTACAACACTTATGGTAAGAATGGTTCCACCCGCTGTATTGCTTGTTCCAGTATTTGGACTTTGGAATAACGAATTTTGCATTGACAAGGAAACGCTTGTAGGTGCATGGATCAGGGACATGTTTGGTGGCCGGGGTGATGTTTGTCTGGCTGGAACACATTCAGGCATCATTCTGATATACATAGCCATGAATCTGCCCTTCGTTATCTGGATACTTCAAAGCTTTATTGTTCAGGTCCCAAGATCTCTTGAGGAAGCCGCAAGGGTGGATGGAGCCGGTCCCTTCCAGGTTTTTTTCAAGATTGTTCTTCCACTTATCAAACCCGGATTGGCCGCTGCCGCAATCTTTACCTTCCGAATTGCCTGGAACGAGTATCTGCTTGCCTCTGCCCTATCTGATCGAAACACCAAAACAGTCCCCATTCTGATTGTGAACAACATGTCCGAATTCAATGTCGAATGGGGAGTCATCATGGCAACAGGCATGCTTTTGGCTATACCACCTATAATATTTACTCTTTTCGCTTCGAGACAGATAATTACAGGTATGACCGCAGGTGCTGTAAAGGGGTAGCCAGAAGAATGAAACCAGTTTTGTTGCTGGCAACAACGGAGACCAAGTCCGAGGAGGTCGGATATCTCCATGATAAACTCAAAACCCTCGGTGTACCTGCTGAAATCATTGACATTTCTCTTGGCTCATCGGGTGAAAACTGGGGTACCCCAAAAAAACTTACCCAAATGCAGGAAGTTGCAGGGCAAGTCTCAAGCCGCTTGAATGAAAATCTACTGGAGAGGGCCAGTGTCGTAGTGGGACTGGGCGGTGGAACAGGAGGGGAAATCATTCTTCAGATCTTGCGGGATTTACCTTTTGACTTCCCCAAAATCCTAATTACAACACTTCCTTTTGATCCTCGTGAAGCGGTATCCGACAATTCTATAATATTGATCCCTACCCTGACCGATATCGAGGGCTTGAACAGCTCACTTCGCAATGTATTGAATAATACTGCAAACATGCTGGCGGGTCTAGTAACCAGTGATAGTTCGCATAATGAAACCAGTAAATCGATAGGATTGACAACTCTTGGGATCACACAGGATGCATCCAGAAAAATTACCTGCTTGTTAAGGAAAGCAGGGCACGAAACAACTTCGTTCCATGCCAATGGCTATGGGGGAGCAGCTTTTACTCGTTTTGCCAAAGCAGGTTCCTTTTATGGCGTGATTGACATGACAATCCATGAAATTACCCGAATTCATGTTGCAGGTGTACATGTTGACATGCCAGATAGATTTACCGCCACTAGTGGCCTACCAAGAATAGTTTTACCTGGCGGATTGAACTTGATCGGGTTGGGTGAAATAGACCTTGTACCTGTGAAATATCTTGACCGACCCCACTATCAGCACTCGGGATATTTTACCCATGTCAAGATGTCTCCCGAAGAAATGGAATTGGCATGTCAGGCTCTCTCAACTGCTTTGAATCAATCCACTGGTTATACTTCTGTAATTATACCCATGGGAGGTTTTTCGAGTGAGGATTGTCCCGGTGGTATTGTTGAGGATAGAAAGCTGCGAAACATTGCAGCCGATTGTTTGCAGCAGAAGGCCGAGGCATATGAAGTTATAAAAATAGATTCACACATCAATGATGATGATACTGCTGCTTTTGCAGTAAACTCACTTTTATCATCACTCTAGGAGATATTTGGCAGATGATTGATCCATCGGAATTATACTACAAAAAGGATGAACTCATATCTATAGCCAAGCGATGCTTTGAACTTCGACTTCAAACCAATGCCGGAGGCAACCTTTCGGTAAGGCTTGATAGTGCTGATGCGATAATAATCAAACCCTCAGGTGTTGGATTTAATGAATGTACCCAAGACAATCTCCAGGTTGTTTATCTAGATGGATCAATTGAACCCTCCCAACACAAACCTTCAAAGGATTTGGGATTCCATCTTGATCTTTATCGCATTAGACAGGATATTCGGGCAGTTGTTCATTGTCATAGCCCTTGGGCAACGGGATATGCAAGTGCCGGATTACCGATTCCATGCCTAACCGTTCAAACCATTGAGAAAATTGGTCAAATCCCCTTGATTCCTCTTTCATCCAAGGGAGGTCCACAAACTGAAAAGGAAATCAGTCCTGTGTTTCGGGATACCAAGGTGGTTGCGGCAGTGCTGGCCAATCATGGTACCATTGGTGTGGGAAAAACACTCATGGCAGCCCAGTATTTAGCCGAAATAATCGAAGAAACTGCTCATATTTCCTATATCCGGGACACTTTAATTTTGACCCATAACATCTCACCACCTCCCTTGCCTCAATTCGGAACAGCAGTCGATACTGAAAACATTTGAAATTACCCACTATTCCAAACATCCCTGAATCCTTTTAATTAATCCCAATTCAGGAAATGGACTTAATGTAAAAGTTCCTAAAAAAACTACCTATAAATAGATAAAGGTCAGTGCAAAATAGATTTGGCTATTGAAAACAGCCCTGATTTTTCTTTTATTATTCAGACCCGAGAACTATTTGTGCTTAGCAGTTTATCGAATTCTGGACGTTCTCGAAATAAGGCGGGGTAGCTCAGTTGGTTAGAGCAGCGGAATCATAATCCGCGTGTCGGGGGTTCAAGTCCCTCTCCCGCTACCATTACCCTTCCCACGCTTAAACAAAAAATCTATAATCCTGCAAATGCAAAAAGCTAACAAATCAGACTTTGCGTACAAAGTGGTAAATGAAGTAAATAATATCCCCAAAGGAAAGATCTTAGCCTATCGGGATGTTTCAATAAAAATTAAGGGAAACAAAGATTCTTCTTGGGCAGTGTGTCAGGCCATTAAATCTGAAACCAAGGAAGTGCCGAGGAATATCTCAAAATGAGGGTATATTCATTCACAATGGTAAGGTTCCATATCAATTTTTAGACAGGTATAATTAGTGCCTCATCCAGAATTAATAAATCACAACAAACAATTCCCCAAGGGAGTAATTGATATTGGCAAGGGATGTTGGACTGCTGTGGGATTTGCAGCCTCCAACGTACACATGATTGAAGGGGATAAAAGTATCACCATTATCGATACTTCAGAATCCCTCAAGGCAGCAAAAAATATACTTGCCGAGTTCAGAAAACTCACAACAAAGCCCATCACCAGAATCATTTATACCCATGGTCATCGAGATCATATCTCTGGTGCAAAAGTATTTCATGACGGTTCTCAGGATATAATCGCAAGTCACAAATTCGCATCCGACCTTGTTAAATCCGATAAAAACAACACTACTCCCCTACTGGCCCTGAAGAAAAGGGCAGAAGCCCAATTCGGCATGGGGTTGAGTTCTGAGGAACGAATAAACATTGGTTGTGGTCCCGGGGACCGCCCCATTGAAGGATTAGGTGAAGGTTACATTAAACCAAATACCTTAATTGAAGAAGATCTGGATTATGATTTGGATGGTGTCTTCGCCCGTTTCATTCATGCCCCAGGCGAGACGGAAGATCACATGGTCATATGGTTGCCAGAGAAAGAAATTCTGTTTGGTGGGGACAACTGGTACCATGCATTTCCCAATCTCTATGCCATCCGAGGTACAATCTACCGCGATTTCGGGAAATGGGCAGATAGTCTGAAACTACTTGCTGACCTCAATCCAGAAATTTTGGTTCCTGGTCATACCCTGCCACAATTCGGGAAGGAAAAAATAAGGGAACTACTGGAGACCACAAGGGAAATGATCATTTTCCTGATGGAGAAAACTGCACAGGGTCTCAATGCTGGCATACCTTTGGATGATATTGTGGCGGAAATCGAATTGCCAAGGCACTTGGCAAACAAGCCATGGCTAAAGGAACATTATGGTAAACTGACGTGGTCAGCCCGAGCTTATGCAACCGGCCTTCTTGGATGGTATGATGGTAATCCTACCAATCTCGGTACCATTGGGACTAAAGAAAGGGCACGGTTAATAGAAGACTTGGCTGGTGGGATAGAAGGTCTCTGGGAAAAGGTTTATGCAACCCAAAACCTGCAGTGGAAATTGGAACTCTGCGACTGTCTAATTGCACTTGGAGAGCCTGCGAAGAAACTAAAGGCAGATACCATGAGAATTCTTGCCGAATCCGAAATCAATGCCACTGCCCGCAACTCTTATCTTTGGGAAGCAAACAAACTTGATCCTATAGATTTAGGGATTATGGAGTAAAATATCAGGTGGCTTAAATGCCCTCATATTTGGTATTTCACCAGTGTATTTCTCTATCTGAACCAAGCAAGTATGTGCTGAAGGTCCCTGGGCCAAGCTTGATGTTCCCTTGTCCAGAGTGAGAACATTCGGATTTCCGTGCTGACACATGCTTCCGATAAGTCCTGGCATTTCAGGGTCATACCAGGCACCGGTACTCATTTGAACCACATCCTCAAGAATCCTGTCGGAAATCACTGCTGTTGCCAAACAGCTACCCCTGTTGTTATAGATTCTTAAGATATCACCTGATTTTATTCCCCTCTCATCGGCGTTTTTTCGATTAACCATGATGGGTTCCCTACCATTCTTTTTCAGCGATCTGCTATGGGTTCCATGGTCAAGTTGAGAGTGAAGTTTGCCAACGGGCTGGTTGGAAATCAAATGAAGGGGTAATTCGGTGGATTTATTCCCCAACCATTCGGTTGGTTCGTACCACTTGGGATGACCCTGGCAATCTTCATAGCCATAACCCTGAATGGTTTCTGAAAAAATCTCGATCTTGCCCGATGGTGTCGGTAAGGGGTTCTCCTCTGGCTTGTTTCTGAAATCCTGCAGAAAAACCAATGGTTTGGCCATATTTTCCAAACTGTACCAACCCTTATTACGGAATGTGGCAAATTCCGGAAGTTCTATACCTACCTCCGCTGATCTGGATACGGATTGGTTGTATAAATACTCAACCCAATCAGACTCGTCACGACCCTCGGTGAATTCATCCAAAATACCCAGTTTTTTCGCGAAGCCACTGAAAATTTCATAATCTGTTTTGCATTTTCCGGGGGGATCGGCTGCCTTGGACATGTAAAAAAGATAGGCACTTCTCGATATGGCAAAGTCATTGCGTTCCAATGAGGTTGCGC
>CAZHIL010000327.1:0-4822 GCA_964532985.1 uncultured Albidovulum sp.
ATCTTGGAGAGCACCCGTGACCATTGAAAATGCTAAAACAAGACTGAGGGAATTGTTTGATGATAGATTCTCCACCAGTAATTCTGTTTTGGAACTTCATGGGTCAGATGAATCCTATTTTCCCGTTTCACTGCCTGATGGTGTTGTTTTTCCTGTCAGCACTGAGGAAGTTTCACGAATTGTTGCCATTTGCAATGAGGAAAATTGTCCTGTCATCCCTTGGGGTGTTGGGACTTCACTTGAAGGTCATTCCCTGGCTATTAATGGAGGCATTACCATTGATTTGGGCCAAATGAAGAATATTCTCGAAATCAATGAGGAAGATTTGAATGTAGTTGTCCAGCCCGGAATAACCCGTGAGGAATTGAATCAGGAACTTCGCAATACCGGGTTGTTCTTTCCTATTGATCCTGGTGCAAATGCAACCCTGGGTGGTATGGCTTCCACAAGGGCATCAGGAACAACTGCCGTTCGTTATGGAACGATGAAGGATAACATCCTGGCCTTGGAGGTGGTTCTAGCTGATGGTAAAATAATCAGGACGGGCACCAAGGCAAAAAAGGATTCTGCCGGTTATGATTTGACTTCGCTGTTTGTTGGTTCCGAGGGAACCCTTGGCATAATTACGGAAATTACCCTGAAATTACAGGGACAACCCGAGGCAATATCAGCAGCAGTATGTGCCTTTGAGGATATAGAATCTGCGGTCAATTCGGTAATCTCCATAATCCAGATGGGTATTCCGATTGCCCGGATAGAGTTGGTGGATGCTGCCATGATGCGGGGGATGAACCTATGGGACAAGGATTTCAATCTACCTGAAACTCCCCATTTGTTTCTGGAATTTCATGGTTCGAAATCGGGTGTTGAAGAGCAATCCGAAACAGTTGGTGAAATTATTTCCGATTTTGGGGGAAGTGATTACCAATGGGCAACGAAGACCGAAGACCGCAACCATCTGTGGAAAGCCAGGCACAATGCCTATTATGCAGCAAAATCACTTCGACCCGGGTGCAAGGTGCTAACAACCGATTCCTGTGTTCCCATTTCCAAACTGACCAAAGCTATCCTTGAAACGGTCGAAGATATCGAAAACAGCCCCCTTGAAGGACCAATTGTCGGTCATGTAGGTGATGGTAATTTCCATACAGCCCTGCTACTCGATCCGGACAGTCCCGAGGAATTGGCTATTGCCAAGGAAATTACGTCCAGATTAAATGCGCGAAGCCTGAAGCTTGGAGGAACCATTACAGGTGAACATGGCATAGGTTTGGGGAAGATGAAATACATGCATCAACAGCATGGTGAATCCTGGAGACTAATGGCCAACATAAAAAGAACCCTGGATCCAAAAAATATTCTGAATCCAGGGAAGGTTGTAAATTTGAATTGACCGGAAAGCCTTCCTGACAACGGAAGGCTTCAAAAATCCTATTTTGTTTAAGCGTGGGCCTTGGTTAATGCCTGATCCAAATCAGCAATTAAATCATCCGGATCTTCAATACCAATCGACAATCTCACCACATCTGGAATAGCACCAGTTGCCTCCTGTTGTTCAGGAGTAAGTTGGCGATGAGTGGTTGAAGCTGAATGGATAATCAGGGACCTGGCATCACCCAGATTTGCCACATGACTGAACAATTCCAAGTTGTCAACAAGCTTGACACACGCTTCATAGCCACCTTTCAATGAAAAGGTAAACAACGAACCGGCACCTTTTGGACAATACTTCTCAACCCTATCGTAATACGGAGATGATGGTAATCCGGCATAAGTCACATAGTTGACCCTGCTATCCTGTTCTAGCCATTTGGCGACCTTCTCTGCATTTGAAACATGTTTATCCATTCTCATGGAGAGTGTTTCAATACCGAGCAAGGTATAATGAGCACCTTGAGGATTCATGGTCATGCCAAGATCACGCAGACCTACCGCAATTCCATGGAAAGTAAAGGCCATTGAACCCAGTGCTTCATAGAAATTCAATCCATGATAAGCCGGTTCAGGTGCTGCAAGGGAAGGAAACTTGCCTCCTACAGACCAATCAAACTTACCGGAATCGACAATGGCCCCACCAGTAACTGTACCATTTCCCGTCAGGAATTTAGTAAGCGAATGGACAATCAGGGTTGCACCAAACTCAATAGGTCGGCACAGGTAAGGTGTTGCAGATGTATTGTCCACAATCAAGGGAATCTCTGCATCATCGGCAATTTTTGCCAAGGCTTCCATATCGGTTATGTAACCACCCGGATTGGCAATGGATTCACAGAATATGGCCCTGGTATTTTCATCAATTGCCGCCTTGACCTCATCAGGGTTTTCAGTATCAACAAATCTGGCTTCCCAACCAAAACGCTGAATTGTACGGCTGAACTGGGTAACTGTACCCCCATAAAGTCGATTGGATGTTACAATATTCAAACCAGGTCCCATCAGAGGAAAAAGTGCCATGATTTGGGCTCCATGTCCGGAAGAACAGCAAACTGCACCGGCTCCACCCTCAAGTGTGGCTATTCTCTCTTGAAGAACTCCAACCGTGGGATTGGTTAATCTTGAGTAGATGAAACCTACTTCCTGAAGATTGAACAAAGCTGCAGCATGTTCGGAATCCCTGAAAACGTAGGCTGTTGTCTGATAAATGGGAGTTTGTCTTGCACCAGTTGCCGGGTCAGGAGACGATCCAGCATGAATTTGCAAAGTATCAAATCCATAAGTTGGGTTATCACTCATATTTCTTTCCTAACTGAAAATAAATCCTATGGAGGATTGTTTTAATCACGATTTTCAAAAAATGTAGTTTGAAAGGATGATTAAATTCCATTTTGGTAAATTATCCTAAGAAAAATAATATAATAGGATTTAATTATGATTAAATAGGTAAATCTCATAGTAATTAGAACTATTTATTTGATTGGTCACAAATGAAAAGATACGAAACGGCTCGAAAAAACCGGATTCAAGTCAATAACTTTTGTTTCTGATTACATGAGCCGAATAAAGACAAATTGATGCTGCGTTTGATACATTCAGAGAATCGATCGAGCTGCTGATGGCAATTTTTGCCAAATAATCGCACTGATTCCTTACCGATTCTCTTAATCCCCTGCCTTCAGACCCCATCACAAAACCAATTTTTACATCTGTGGTGGCTTGTATTACATTTTCCAATTCATCCTCCCCCAAAGGATCAAGACCAATCAACCAACAACCGTGATCCTTCAAAACCTTCATAGCAACGGAAAGGTTTGAAACCCTGATCAGGGGTATACGTTCAATGGCTCCTGAAGAAGCTTTGGCCAAGACACCGGATTCAACTGGAGTGTTTCTACTGGTTGTAATTACAGCCTTGCCAAAAAATGCCTCGGCAGATCGCAAAATTGCACCAACATTTTGTGGATCTGTGACCTGATCCAACAGAACGACAGGCTTAAATGGCACATCGGTCAAATCTAGACTGCTCAGGACATATTCCGGAAGGGGTTCCACCTCTAAAGCAAAGCCCTGGTGGGTAGCATCTGAACCCAACAAATCGGCAATAAATTTTGAAGATTGGATTTCGGGTTTTAGATGATCAAGGGTACCCATATCCTTCTGCAGTTTATTGGCTGCATTTTGGGTTAGGATCAATCGGTAGTTCACACGATTTGGATTAAACAAGGCAGCTTTGACCGGATGGTATCCGAAAACCCAATATCTATTGAGGGCTTTCTTCCGATTTGAATTTTTTCCCAAACCTAACCCCTTTTCCCGAATATTTTGTCCTGCATGAGAGAAATTTATGCTTGATGCCTTGAAATACTAACCATAAATTATCAATAAGGTAACCACCAATTTTGGGCGACGTGCTGCAAGGTGCGGCAGCGGACTGTAACTCCGCCGGGGAGACCCATGCCTGGTTCGATTCCAGGGTCGCCCACCACCTCGGGCAACAATCCACATTAATTTATCAAGCAAGTTCTTTCATGTCCTTGAATTGTATCAATGCTTCGGGATTGGCGATGGCCTCCATGTTTTTCACCACCTTGCCATGAATTACATCCCTGACAGCAATTTCCACCAGTTTCCCTGATCTTGTTCGGGGTAGGTCTGAAACCTGAATCACTTACCTTGGAACATGTCTGGGTGAAGCATTATTTCTTATTTGGTTTTTGATTGTGGTTACGAGTTGGTCTTCAAGCGATATTCCTTCTTGCAACCTAACAAACAAAACCAATTCAACATCCCCGCCGATGTCCCTAGCAATAACCAGAGACTCCGCAATCTCTCCAAGTTGCTCAACCGGACGGTAGATTTCTGAAGTTCCTATTCTAACACCTCCAGGATTCAGGGTAGCATCTGAGCGGCCATGAAATATCATCCCCCCTTCATCTGTCAACTGGACCCAATCTCCGTGATGCCATACTCCTTCAAACTTGCTGAAATAGGCATTTTCAAACTTTTGACCGTCTTCGTCATTCATGAAATAAAGTGGAATGGTGGGATGGGGGGAAGCACAAACAAGCTCACCGGGCAAGTTGTTCAGCGATTTCCCATTTTCATCAAATACCCCTACATCCATTCCAAGAAGCCTCTTTTGGCACTGCCCCCTGTATACTGGGCTAATTGGACTTCCACCCACAAAACAGCCGATGATATCAGTGCCACCTGCAATCGAGGACAAGCAAACATCTTTCTTCCAATGCGAGTAAATATAGTCGAATGCTTCACCCGAAAGCGGAGAACCGGTGGAAAAAACCGATCTTAGTGAATTGAAATCATATTTTTCGGAAGGAACGAAATTGGCTTTAAGGCAGCCATCAAAATATTTGGCCGAAGCACC
>CAZHIL010000328.1:0-3647 GCA_964532985.1 uncultured Albidovulum sp.
TTGCCAATACCGGAATTAAATGAGGAGCGTAGAAAGGAGTTATCGAAAGTGGCTTCCCAATATGCTGAAAGCACCCGGATTTCCATTCGCAACATCAGGAAGGATGGTATGGATATTTTGAAAAAGGCCAAATCCGATGGATTGAGTGAGGATGAGGTTGTTCTCTGGTCAGATGAGATTCAGGATTTGACGAATCAATTCATTGCAAAAACAGATGAAACGTTGGAAACAAAGAAATCAGAAATCATGGCAGTGTAAATTTGGCTGAGCAAAAGTTAATCAATACAAGTCAGGAATTGTCAAATTTCCCAAACCACGTTGCCCTAGTCATGGATGGCAATGGCAGGTGGGCAAAGGCAAGGGGATTGCCAAGGGTTCAAGGACATCATCGTGGAGCAGAGAGACTACGTGATATTGTAAAATCTTGCCCCGAGTTGGGAATACGATATTTGACCGTCTTTGCCTTTTCAACAGAAAACTGGAAACGGGGCAAGGATGAGGTTTCTGGACTGACCAATCTGTTTCGACAGTATATGGGATCGGAATCCCGTGAGTTGATTGAAAAGGGAGTAAAAATCAATTTCATAGGTAATAGAGAGGCCTTTGACCGATCACTTGTAGAACAGATGAATCAGCTGGAAAGTGCCACCAAAAACAATGAGGTCCTGGAATTGACCGTTGCCATCAATTATGGTGGAAAAAGTGAGATCGTTGACATGGTCAGGAAAATCACCAGAAAAGCTGTCGAGGGCAAATTAAATCCTGATCAATTGGACGAGGTTTTAGTAGACAAGTTTCTCTCGACCTCCAATCTGCCGGACCCTGATTTGATCATCAGGACATCAGGAGAAACCAGACTGTCAAATTTTTTTCTCTGGCAGGCGGCTTATTCTGAATTGGCTTTTGACCAGACCCTGTGGCCTGATTTTACAGTAGAGCATTTCAAATCCCACCTTATTCAATACGGAATCAAGGAACGACGATTTGGGTCAATTACCTGAAACTTCAAAAGATTCAAAATTCAAATCATTACCTGCCAGGGTAATTACAGCCTTGGTTCTAGCAGGTGTGGCCTTGGGTTCATATCTCGCTGGAACCATCACATTTTCATTGTTTTTATTGGCACTCTTTGCATTTTTGCTTTTTGAACTGTGTGGCTTGCAAACGCCAGCATTTTCGAGGTCAAGGAAAATAGTTTATGTGTTGTTCGGTTGTGTTTTTCTTATCGGCTCGATGGTATTTGAACTGGCAAATGCATATTCAATAGATTTGGACAAAATCCGAAATAATTCGCAGCTTTTTGTTTTTGTCTTGATTTTTGTAATTGTTTCTGGGGTTTTACTCAGATACAAAATTTACATGGTTGCTTGTGGAACCGGGATATTCCTTGCCGTTCTGGGACATTCAATGGCGTTCCTGGGGGGAAAGCAATTATTTTTGTTGATTGTACTTCTGATCATTGCTACGGATGCGGGGGGATACTTTGTGGGGAAATTGATAGGTGGGCCAAAGCTTTTTCCCAGTATCAGTCCCAATAAAACATGGTCCGGTACGATTGGTGGTTGGGTGATGGCAATCATCATTTTGACTGGATTTTCCTTCTTCTGGAGAGATGGGCTACCGACAATGTACCTTATCCTTTATGCTCTGGCCATATCGGTTTTTTCCCAACTTGGAGATTTGTCAATCAGTTCCCTCAAGCGAAAAGTTGGCGTCAAGGACAGTTCAAATCTATTACCTGGGCATGGTGGATTCCTAGATAGGTTTGATGGCTTCATAGGTGCAGGAGTTCTGATTTTCTTCCTAACAATAATGAATTTCCAACCTAATTTTGGATAGTGGCATTTTTGATTATTGAAAATTCATGAAGTATGGAAGTCCTTGTTAATTCAATTCTTACGATCGTCCCTTTTCTGGTTGTCTTAGCGGTCGTGGTAACTTTCCACGAGTTTGGACATTATTTTGCTGCCAGATTATGCAATCTGCCGGTATCGGTTTTTTCCATCGGGTTTGGGCAACCCCTCTGGAAAACAACTGACCGGAATGGTACCGAATGGCGTTTATCACCCATCTTGATTGGTGGTTATGTAAAGATTCCAAATCTATTGACCTTACCTGGTCCAAAAAACTCATTTGTTGATAATGAGAATGTCGCCGGTACAGATATCCCTGTAAGGAAAAAGTTTGTTGCTGTTGCTGGAGGACCACTGGCGAGTTTTATCTTGGCCATAATCGTATTTGCCTTGGTAATCACCTTTCAGGGTTTTGTCAAGGAACCGCTCGTTGTTAAATCAATCCACAACCTTCCAGTAAGCGACTTTGAAATCCAACCTGGTGATGAAATCCTAACCATAAATGAAGAACCGATAAACACTCTTTATGACCTGTATATTTTCGGTAATCAATCAGATCCTGCCGATACATATTATTACAAGGTAAGGCGATTCGAGGAAGTAAGGGAAGTATCCGGGCCCTATCCCACACCCCCAATCATTGATAACATTAATCTGGCATCACCTGCAGAAGCAGCAGGTCTTAGGGTAGGGGACGTAGTATTAAGTGTTGATGGTAAGGAAGTTGGAAGTGGATCAGACCTAGCCAGAGAAGTATCTGATTCCAAAGGCCGGTTAATGGATTTGGTAGTATTTCGGGATAATCAGGAAATCAACATCAATTTGGCGGGAGAGTTTCAGGATATTCCTATAGGTAATGGGGAATTTGAAAAAAGGGTACTGATTGGAATTGGTCTTGGCCTTGCCCTTGAACCAGACACATACACACCAGGACCCCTGGATGCTCTTTGGTATGGGTCTTTGAGAACCCTGTCGGTCGTGATATCCACTCTGCAGGCTATACCAAAGCTTATTACCAATGAGATCAGCAGTTGCAACATTCAGGGGCCAATAGGAATTGCCAAATTTTCGGGTGCAGCAGCTAATCAGGGACCGATTGTATTTATCCTTTTCATAGGGGTTTTGTCAGCAGCAATTGGTGTTGCGAATTTACTTCCCATTCCAGTATTGGATGGTGGCCACCTAGTATTTTATTTTTATGAAATGATCAGTGGCAAAGAAGCCAATGGGAAATTCAAATATTATACGTATGTGATTGGTTTAGGGCTTATCATTTGCTTGTTTGCTTTCACAATCTACAATGACCTGACTTGCTGATATGAAAGAATTAGAACTGACAATAAATTTGAATTATTTAGACTTTAAAAAGTTTAAGCCCAATGTTAATTGGGAAGATTACAATTAATAAAAATAAGACAACTCTTTTTAGGGGGATATAAACTTGCAATTGCGTTTCAGGATTTTTTTAATTGCTTCAAGTCTGTTCTTGGGAACGGTAATCGGTTCAGTAGCCTATTCCCAGTCCTATTCATACGATCGAATTGATGTTGTGGGGAATCTACGGATTGATCGGGACAGCATTATTCGTATCTCTGAGTTGCCCGAATCAGGTACAGTTTCCAGTAGTGACCTCAACGAGGCATTTAAAAACCTGTCTAATCGCGAACTGTTTCAGAACATCGCAATTGTACCGAAAAACAGACAGTTGGAGATTACAGTCGAGGAATACCCCCCCATCAACGAAATCAGTATTGAGCGCAACAAAAGAATGAAGGACGATGTTAGTGAGCCTTT
>CAZHIL010000329.1:0-3238 GCA_964532985.1 uncultured Albidovulum sp.
CTTGATCTTGCAATACAGTTTGGGCAGGGTTTGCAAATGACCAACATTTTGAAGGATGTCTGGGATGACCGTCAAAGGGGAATATGCTGGTTGCCGAGAGAAGTTTTTCAAAAATATGGGGTTGAACTGGATACCGTGAAACCCACAGAACCAGGCTTAAGTTCAGGTATTCAGGATCTTGTGGCAATAGCCCATCGACATTTGCAAGATGCTTTAAGGTATATATTGACCATCCCGTCAAATGAGACAGGTATCAGGCAACACTGTTTGTCCGCATTGGGAATGGCAGTGCTTACACTCAAAAGGGTAAAAAACAACCCTGAATTTACAAATGGTAATGAAGTTAAAATTTCTCGAAGAAGTGTTAAAATGATACTATTCATTACCCAATTGTTGGTGAGGTCCAATCTGGGATTGAAACTGCTTTTTACAGTTTTGATGTTTGATTTTCGTGGTTTGCAACAGCCCAATAAAACTTGAATTTTTTTTTGAACTTATTGATAGTAACTTGAAAAAAACAACGGGTAGAAATCAACAAAATTTGCAATTATCAAGATCTAATGATTAATTTGGAGTTTTGGGGTTTGTATAGTTCTAATTTTATTTCTGGAACTCTTAATTTACCTGAAGGACTGAATTGCATCAGGAAATATTAACTTTATAACGATGAAAATACCTACATCCTATATTGAGGGGTATGAAAAGGCCCTGAAGGACAATCCGGCGATTGCCAAAAATTATATAGCCCATACGACTATAGGTGACCCTTTGGCTGATGACCTCATAAGGGATACCATATCTATGGAATCAAAACAATTTCAAAGATATATTCGATTGGGGATGGTTGGAAAAACAAATCTGGAAGAATTCAAGAGTGCACCCGAAACCATCAGGAATTTTTTTGAAGCGTGTAAAACACCTCCAGATTGGGTTGATTTGGATACTTTTAAATCTGGTATTAAGATGTTTCATAATAATACCCGTCTTGTGTTGGCAAGTATGGTCGGTGGAACATTGATTGAAGGATTTTCGACAAATATCGCCAAATCCTTTTTTCTTACTGGTAGGTTGTCTGACAAGGGTATCAGGAGGTTGAAACAAAATAACCGTCACATGCTTGAAATTTTCATGCCCGCTGGAATGGAATCACAACATGATGGCTGGGTTCTATCTATCCGAATACGATTGATTCATGCGAAGATCAGATGGTTGTTGTCACAATCCCCTGAATGGGATCATGAACTATTGGGGAAACCCCTAAGCAGTGCCAATTTGGGTTTTGCCATTGCCTCATTTTCTGCAAGGACTATCTATTTCCTTGAAAAACTGGGTGCCAAAATAACTGAAGAGGAGAAAGCCAGTTACATGCAAGTGTGGAGATATTCTGGATATTTGATGGGTATCCCGGAATCGATACTTTATACCAACCAACAAGATGCAGTGGAATTGAACCGGATTGCACGTATTTGTGAACCCCCACCCTCAATGGAATCAATGATTTTAGCTTCGGCACTTATAAATTCAGCTCCATTGTTTGCTGGTATAAACCAGCGTAAGGAACGAAAAGAATTAGCCACTTTCATTACAAAATTATCCCGCGCAATGATAGGGAATGAACTTGCAGATAGATTGAATTATGAACCTTCAAGTACATTAGGGGTTATTTTTAGGTTCAGGTTGATGAACAAGCTACAAGAATTAATTGGGATATTCAGTACTGGTAACCACAATACCGCAAATATGATGACGGCTTTGGAAGTATCAATGTTTGACGATAAAGGGATAACCTATATATTGCCAGATAACTATTTTTCCGAAAGTTCATCAAATTGGTGATTTTAAAGTTTGCCCCAGTCAAAATCCTGCAGAAGTTATAATGAGATGGGCCTGATGTATTTTTTAATGAAATTTTATAGCTCTTCAGATTGAAATGAAAATTCACGCATTTCCTGAATTCATTATCCGCTTTCGATGGATGGTCATAGCAATCACCTTGATTTTGATGCTTGGAACATCAGTCGGGATCGGTTTTTTCGGAGTTACGAATGATTACCGCAGCCTGTTTGATGACGATAATCCGCAGGTGATTTTGTTGGATAGGTTAGAAAATATCTATGGCAAATCTGAAAGCAGCATAATCGCTATAGAACCCAAGGGTCAATTGGTTTTCCAAAGAGATGTATTGGCGGCAGTGGAGTCACTAACAGATTTAGCTTGGCAAGTACCATATTCCACCCGAGTTGATTCACTTACCAATTACCTACATAGTTGGGCAGAGGAAGACGATCTCATAGTCGAGGAACTGGTAATTGATGCTCCTTCCCTGTCAGATGAAGAGGTGATGAGAATCAATGAAATTGCCATGACTGACAATGATGTTGCGGGTCGGCTTGTTTCTTTGGATGGAAGGGTTGCCGGATTGGTGATTAATTACTCACTCCCAGAAGGCAATTCGGATGAAGCCGTATTTGAAATAACCGATTATTTGGGGGGAATGCTTGAGCAAGCCCGTGCAGAAAATCCTGAAATCAACTATTACTTGACTGGAGAGATTCCACTCAACAGGGCATTCTCCGATGCCACAAATGATGATCTGCAAACCCTGATACCGGTTGTACTTCTTGTCATAGTCGTCATTGCCACCCTTTTGTTGCGGTCATTTTTGGGAATGGCTGCATTGATGGCCGTTGTGATTTTTTCCGTGAACATGGTTATGGGTTTTGCCGGATGGTTGGGTGTCGTGTTCAATCCTGCTAATGCTGGTGTACCGATTATTGTTATGACCGTAGCAGTAGCACATGCTGTACATATAGTGGAATCCACACTTGCCGGGTTAAGTCGTGGTCTTGATCGACAGGTTGCGGTTGTGGAAGCCATGCAATATAATATTTGGCCGATATTCCTTACCTCTTTGACTACCATAATAGGGTTTCTCAGCCTGAATGCTTCCGATTCACCCCCTTTTCGAGTACTCGGCAATCTTGTGGCTTTTGGAGTGTTCTGTACTTTCCTGTTTTCCCTGACCCTGTTGCCGGCATTACTTGGTGTCTTGCCACTGAAATCCCGCAAAAGAATTAGCCTTTCATCCAAATATTTTGATCGGTTCAGTTCATTTGTGATTGTTCGAAAGAAAAAGCAGCTCGTGGATACATCCTTGGTATCCATATTCCTGGCCAGGGGAATATCCCAACTAGAATTCACTGATAGCTGGTTGAAATATTTTGATAAATGTTACCAA
>CAZHIL010000330.1:0-4162 GCA_964532985.1 uncultured Albidovulum sp.
CTTGTTGACATGGGCGAAATGTTTGATCTCCTCGATGCCCCCTATGAGGTCTACGACCGTCCTGATGCCAAGCCCTTGGAGGTAAGTGGTGGCAAGATTGAATTCCAGAATGTTTCCTTTTCCTACTATGCCAATCGCCCTATTTTGAAAGGGGTGAACCTGACCATCAATCCAGGTGAGACAGTAGCTATTGTTGGTCCTTCGGGTTCAGGCAAATCCACGATAGGAAGATTATTGTTCCGTTTTTATGACGTAACCGAGGGGGCGCTGAAAATCGATGATCAAGATATAAGGGGGGTTACCCAAAGAAGTTTGCACAAGCAGATTGGTATCGTACCCCAAGATACAGTCCTCTTTAACGAAACCATATTTTATAACATTGCCTATGGACTTCCCGATCCCAATCCTAGGCAAGTCGAGGAGGCTGCCCGATCAGCCAGATTGCATGATTTCATTGCAGAATTGCCAGAGGGTTATGAAACCCAGGTGGGTGAAAGGGGTTTGAAACTGTCAGGTGGAGAGAAACAGAGGGTCGGTATTGCACGTACCCTGCTGAAGAACCCGCCAATAGTCCTGTTGGATGAAGCAACCTCTTCCCTTGATACAGAAACTGAAAAGGAAATCCAAGACAGTTTCAATGAAATGTCTTTTGGTCGGACGGTTATCGCCATAGCCCACAGACTCTCCACCATTGTTCATTCTGACAAGATCATTGTTCTTGAACAGGGTGAAATTGTTGAACAGGGTACCCATGAAGAATTGTTGGAACTTCATGGCAAATACTACACCATGTGGCACCGACAATTGGCTGGTGAGGAGGATCAGGAGGAGGAATTAAGGGCCTGAGTATTTTCAAGGCATGATTTCAATCTGGCAGTATTGGCCTAAGGCATGGTTTCCAATACAAACCTTGCTCCTACATTGTGCAACATTTCAAAGGTGTTCATATAATCCAGATTAAAATTCCTGCAAACATCAGGGATTTTTATCTTTCGTGAATAAGGAGCTGGGATTTCATGTGTAACTACCGTGCAATGATGAGCCATTGCATAAGCTATCAACCAATAATCTCCAGATTCTAAAAAAATATCTATTTCCTCATTGGGCTTGCCTGATTCTTTTACCCAATCAGTAAGAATATTCAGATGTTGTTCTATTTCTGGTTCATTAGTTGGTAAAAATAGATTTTGGTTTGTATTTACCCAATTACCAAATTCTTCGTCTCCATTGATTAGTTCCTCTCTTATTTTATCAATACTTGCAATGGTACCCTGTTCATTTTGAACAATCAGCCAGCCCCAAAATGCTGGACAAAACGAGAATCGGTAATACCTTTTTTTGCTTCAATAAAGATATTGGCATCCAGAAGATATTCCGGCATCAGTTTAAATCAATTTTACTAGCCAACTTATCGAATTGCTGGGTGCTAGAAATGTCTAACAACCTAAAAGCGTCCCGGTAAAGGGTTTTATCTTCCAAGGTGCTGGAAATAAGTGCACTCGCAAAATTCTTTCCAACTCTGGAAAGAGTATTTGAATAATAGTCTCCTCCACTCGACTTTTTAGCTTTTTGTATATTGTTTATCTCAGTTTCCCATAATCCTTCAAATTCAATTCTATTCAGGAAGCCAATGTCCAGCAATCTTCGAAGAATTACCAACGTACTCACTTTAAAATCCCAAGATAATCGTGATATGGATTTCTGGTAAGATTCACTTATTCTGATTTTATCTTCCAGTTCCTTTTTCGGGACCAACAGTTCAGCTGCCACCTTATTGCACCATATTTCAACCTCATTATAGGCTTGGTCATTTTTCAATTCAAAATTGGATACACCGTTATTACCGAGCCACAGATGGGCCAATTCATGGGCCAAGGTGAAGATCCTTGCAGCTGGAGAGTCTGCGCCGTTAATAAAAATCAATGGAGCATAGGGATCTGCCAGGGCAAAACCGCGGAATTCTTTAGGGTCTAGTTTTCGACTGGTATTATTTCCTACAATACCACTGACCATAACCATAATTCCAACCTTCTCAATCCTGCTTCTGAAAAATCTGAAAGATTCTTCCTTACTGTTGCATTCTTTTCGTTTTGGAACAGTGTAGTTTATCGTTTTGGAAATCTGGTTGGCAATTTCTTCAGGGGGAACGGTAGTTTTGGTAATGCCAATAAAATCAAACACCTTTAACTGTTCTGTTAATGCAAACTCTCTGTACCAATTCTGTCGGAGCAAACAAGCGCGTATAGTATCCAAGAGTTCCAAGCTGGGATGTTCGTACTTATTGCCGGGTAAAGTTCTGAAATCTGTAATCGGTAGTTCTTCTTGAGGAGGCTTGCTGCCGAAGAGATGACCGATGGGTACATGAACCTTCCGTGAAAAATGTTCTACTTGTTTAAGTGTAGGCTTAATTTTTCCTTCCTCCCATTCCGGGAGTTTCTTGAAGGTGCTTTTTTGAGCCAATTCTTCCTGTGTAAAACGAGCTCTCTTTCGAGCCCATTTGATCATTTCCGGCTTAATGTTGACACGTTGTGAGAGCATTGTCCTTATCCGAAGCCTAAATTATTAAGGCTCTATACTCCTTATAGTATATCAGGGGTATTGTAAAACTTAAGTGAATATTTGCTCAATTTAATACCCCGTTGTTAACGTTTTGTAGTTCGCTCTATTGTTGGCATCAATTTTAATATTATACAGCATATTTCTTATTTCCCGAACATTAAATTATACCAACTAAAATCAAGAGTAATTCATTCCGACTTTTCATTCCTTGCAACCGTTTTTTGTACCGGTCAGATTATCCCGACTTCCAGTCTGTCAAGTAGCTTTGACAGCATTTGGTCACACCTTGAAATCTGTTCACGGGCGATAAATTCGTCAGCCTTGTGTCCCTGTTCCATTGACCCCGGACCACAAACGACAGTGGGAACCCCCAATCTATCCTGAAACAACCCCCCTTCCGTACCGAAAGCAACCTTGAAGGTATCATTCGTTCCTGTCAGGGATTTGACAAAATCCACCACAGGAGCTTGCTCAGGAGTTGCCAAACCCGGATAGCTGGATATTTGTTCGATTGTAATGCCTGCTTCCGAAAAATGTTCCCTGTGAGATTCTGCAATCTTATCTGCGTTCTCCTGCAATTCCTCAAGGATTAACGATGGATCATCCTCCGGCAAGTGCCTCATCTCGAAATCCACAGAGCTTGTTGCCGGGACGATATTCAGGGCTACGCCCCCTTCAATTTTGGCCGTGTGGATAGTAGTATAGGGAATTTCATAACTATCGTCCTGCTTTCCCGAGTTTGCAAGTTCTTGCTGCTTTATCCTCAAACTATCAATAAAATCACAAGCCAGATGCAATGCATTCAGGGCCTTGGGTGCCAAGGCAGAATGACCACCCCTACCATGACAATTGGCCTGTAGAAAGACCTTGCCCTTGTGCCCATTTGCCACTTTCAGCATGGTTGGTTCCCCCACGATACAAAAAAGGGGTTTTATGGTAGAACTCGCCATCATATCCAGCAATCTTCGAACACCTATACATCCAACTTCTTCATCATAGGAAATTGCCAGCCACAGGGGAGTACGCAAGGACCTGTCCTTGGCCTTCATGATGGTTGCAAGGGCACAGGCAACAAACCCCTTCATGTCCGTAGTACCACGACCATAGAATCTATCCTGAGTGGATGTCAATTCAAAGGGGGGAACCGACCAGTCCTGATCTTCAACCGGTACCACATCGGAATGCCCCGATAGC
The DNA here is from genome assembly GCA_964532985.1 of uncultured Albidovulum sp. Lineage (GTDB taxonomy): Bacteria > Pseudomonadota > Alphaproteobacteria > Rhodobacterales > Rhodobacteraceae > MPNP01. Next base: position 3,754 of record CAZHIL010000330.1, read on the forward strand.
AGGACCCCTGGTAGTTCAGGTGGTCCGACCTTGATAAGCAGGTTGGTTTTTGTTCTGGCCTGATTGTAGACCCTGGTTGTTTGTATGTCTTTTGTGCCAAGGAGCTGTTCCACATACTCTATCAGTTCCAGGTTTGAATCCTTGCTGACAGTAGGGAACCCTACCAACTTCTCCAATATCTCAGTACTGTCCATTATTTCTATGGATGAAAGAAAAAGCCATCCCTCAATCAACTCTCAAGATCGAATTCGAGGGGCCGAACAATATAAAACATTTCGGAATTCCTCAATTCCTCCAATACATCCTTTCCAGCGGGTGTATCCAGCGAGAGCAATGCAATAGCATCTTCATTTGCTGCCGATCGTCCCAGGTGGAAACTGGCTATATTCACGTTGTGCTTACCCAGAAT
>CAZHIL010000331.1:0-1586 GCA_964532985.1 uncultured Albidovulum sp.
GGGTGGAGCAGCAATTGGTGCTGGTTTGGGAATGGCTGTTTCCAGTGATGCTGACAAGGAAGAGGGCGCATTGATTGGTGCCGGACTGGGTGCAATAATCGGAAACTCGCTGGCAAATCAGAGAGCGGATAGTGGAACCCAACAGGCTTCCACCCAAACAGCAACCCCTAGGTATGACCAGTCCCGTTACGATGGCATTTTATCTGCACATAACTTTGCCTTGCAGACAGCACTGGAAAACAATGCACCTGAAAGATGGAGATATCAGGGTGCAAGTGGGACCGTTTATCCAACCAATTCCTGGGTAGAATATGGGTTGAGGTGTCGTGGTTTTGATTCGGTATGGAACGATGGAGGTCAAACCGGTACCGAGAGTGGCAGTGCTTGCCGACAACCCAATGGATTCTGGAAACAAAACTAATTGGATTGGACGGAACCTTTATTGGAAAGGTTGATTTTGATTGCTGGGAATGAATGCATTTCCAGCAATCGGGTATTTCTGCTTAGGCAGCCAGTTCCTTTGTTTTGGATTTCTTGTGCAATAGGTTGTCTGAAATAACCTCTTTTGCTTCCAGGATGGAGATTTGCTTGACTGCTGCCACTTCCTTGGTCAAACGTCCATAAGCCTCTTCAAAGAGTTGTCGCTCCGAGTAGGATTGATCCTTGTTGGGATCATGACGATTTAAATCCCTTACGACTTCAGTCAGTTTGATAATGCACCCTGAATTTATTTTCTGATCATATTCAATGGCACGCCGGGACCACATGGATTTTTTCACCCTGGCACGTCCAGTCAACAGCCCGAGTGCCTCGGTAAGTTCTTCTTCACTGACGAGATTTCGTAAACCGACCTCAGGTACCCTGTTTATTGGAATACGGAGTGTAAGACCTTCACTTTCAAAGTGAATAACAAACATTTCTTCCTTTGAACCGCCGATATTTTGTGAAACTATACCGTCTATTCGTCCAACACCATGAGAGGGATAAACTACTTTCTCACCAACAATAAATCCAAATGCCTTTCGCTTTCTAACCATTATTAATTCCTGCTTTCCTTAAACCTGAATTCTGTAGAGAAAAGAGTGTCAGAAATTCGAAATAGCAAGATACCTACTTCAAAATTCAAAAAAAACTAACCGAGCTCCACAATTAAAGAAGGGAACATCGGCTTGTGAAAAAGAACTAAATCAGTTCAAATTAGTACACCTCACAATGGACCCGTGATGAAATTCCCGACATCCAAGTCACTTATTCACCAAAAGGTATCCAGATATTTTTTATCTCAACAGAATGTTTCAAAAATTCTTTGTAATAACTTAAATTCTGATTATACCAGCAATTTAAATTATTTTCAAGTAACCAAATACGCTTCAAATTACCAACAGACTTTTTATTGACCATAGCATTTTGAGTTGAACAACCTGCAAACCATACGGCATCGATGTCTTCATGTTCAACTATGGTTTTTACTAGATCATCATGATATCCTGTAATCAGGTTAACTACTCCAGCTGGGACATCAGATGTATCAAGAATCTGTGAAAAGTCCGTACTTGACAGCGGACTAGTTTCAGACGGAATAACAA
>CAZHIL010000332.1:0-3052 GCA_964532985.1 uncultured Albidovulum sp.
TTCTTGAATTGCCATGAAGCTGGTACAAAGGCATCAACCCTGCCTTTGGGTCCGGTTATGCTTATCTCCTCCTGCCAGGGAACGGCGTCCGAAAACATGCAGAGATCAAGCATTCCCCGGCTGTTGTTTTCAAATTCAACAATGGTAAAGGAGTTATCGTGGATGTCTGGAGACTGACCATCATAGGTTTCATCCAAATGATTTACATCCATGCCACTGGAACAGTAAACCCGAGTGGGATTGCTCTTGAAAAACAACCTCAACAGATCCCAATAATGACAGCATTTTTCAACCATTGTACCGCCTGTATTTCGGTTAAAACGGTTCCAATCACCGACTTTGGGAAGAAAGGGGAAACGGTGTTCGCGTATTGAAGCCATGATAGGATTGCCGACCAGGTCCTGATTACACATCTCGACCAATCTGGCCACCGGGGGCATAAATCTGTATTCCATAGCTACCCAGACCGGTACTCCCTGTCTTGCCTGAAGAGCAAGAATATCACGGCATTGTTTCAGATTAATGCAAAGTGGTTTTTCAACCAATACGGGAGTGTTGGTTAGCAGAACATCCTTGAGAACTTCATGGTGCGTATGATTTGGAGTGGCAATAATGAAAGCATCACAGGAAACATTCGAGAGCATTTCCCGATAGTCGGTAAAGACCGAAGGATTGTTGGGCAGAATATCACAGGCCATTCGGCTCATCTCTTCTACAGGGTCAGCCAGTGCCACAACGTCAATACCACCGATTATCTTGATATTCTCAAGATGTTCTTGGGCAATCATCCCACAGCCGATAAGCCCATACTTCAATGCCATTACAGCTCCAAAACCGATAATCCAAATTCAGAAGCAAACTTGCTTATTTCCTTGTCATGTTTGCCATATGCCAAAACCAGATGATGTTCAATCCGTTCTTCAAGCAAACCCTCCAGTACCTTTTCAACACCCTTATCAAATTTGATCACTCCTGAAGTTCCGGTATAGGCCATGGGTTTGTCGAGAACTTCCCCATTAATTCGAATTACCCTTAAGCTGCCCAATGACTGGGATATTCGAAATAGGGTAATGTCACCTTTTTTGAGGGGAAACTGAAAGAGCAGGGGCTTTTTCCTGTTGGTATGAACAGTTGCTTCAATATCATAGGAAGGGTTTCTCATTGAAAAAGGTGCCTGTCCACAGTGCCAAACCACACCCGTATCATCCGAGATATCCATATCCACTAGATCAACCAGGAAAGTAGGTTCTTGAGTGATTTTTTGTAAATAAAGTTGAGACAGTGCCCCCATGACATCGGCTTCACAAGCACAGGGAATTTTCTTTTCCCCCATCAGGGAAACCGGTCCACAAACGGCTGCACCGTATTTGGTGAAGGTTTCCGGCCAACATCTTATTGCAAAGGCATCCAGAGATTGTTTCTTTTGCAGGTCTTCCAAGGCAAATTTCAGTTTCAGGGATTTGCTTAACTCCTCCTGATCAACATCATTCAAACCTGTAACATGTGATAACCTTTCCCTGATCTGGATTAATTCCTCCTCGGTAGAGGTTTCAGCAGATGTAAATAATTCATCGAGGGTAAATTGAGTTATCTTAGTATTGAATATATTTTCCAAAGATTGTTCGGTGTATTTACACGTATCAAAGCCGGGTGGGTGTTGCCCCAGCAGTCCAATCTTGAATGCTTCCTTGCTCTTATTTTCCCAAGTATGATTTTCGATAGATCCGGTTGGTTGAAATTCTCTTAGCTTCCTATCAATACCGTCCAAGGCAGAAATCAGGTCATCTGATAAGGTTTTAGAGGGGTTTTTATAGATCCAGTTGAAATCCCTGTTTCTAAGTCCGAGTGCATGGCTAGCCAGGTTTAACCCGCAAAATGAATTCAGTCTGAGGCGATCACCATCACGGGGTTCATTGGTTGCCCATATCGTTATGGGGTGTTCAAATTCTGAACCGATTTTACAGATGGTTTCAGCGTCCCTGAAAGTAAGTTGGAGAATTAGAATGGCATCGAATTCAATTTCCGATAGATATTGTATGAAATCCTCGGCATCATCTTCATCCAGCAGGATATTTTGTGGACAAATCAACTTAAAATTGAGTTGATTCAGAGCTTCCATCTTTTGGGAATAAACCTGTTCTGCCAAAGACATGTCAAAGGTTGAACGGGCAAGTGGGAAAATAGCTAATTTCAACTAAATTTCTTTCTTTGATTGGATTTCAATTCGGATTCGTATTTCTACGCATTTCAATTACATTTTGCCAATAAAAGTCTCTACTTCCTGACGAGTTGGATAATTTTCTCTTCCCTTGGTTGTTTGACACTTCAGGGCAGCAGTGGCATTGGCAAATTCCATGGCCGGTATTTCCGAACCACCTTCAGCCAATTTTAATGCAAATGCACCATGCCAAACATCACCAGCACCCAGGGTTTCCTGGGGTTGAATTGTGTGTCCTGGTATATGTTCTACTTTGTTCCCATCAAGAAAATATACTCCCTTTTCACCATTGGTCACACATAGCCAACCAGGCAATTTGTCCTTGATCATTTTCAATCCCTTCACGGGGTCCCGGGATTGAGTAAGCGAATATAAGCCCTGGTATGAAAAAGCTACATGGCTGGCATCCTTGAGACAGGTATAATCTTGTAGCGGTTCTACATCAATGATACCTGGTTTATCTCGTTTTTTGGCAACTTCCATTGTTGTTTGCGCTCCCTCCGGCCAGATAACATCAGTCAGGTATGCATCAACATCGGGTGCATCCCAGATCCAATCCGTTTCTTCACTCAGGTCTTCACCCCTGAAATTAATTATCTGCCTTTCCCCGTTCGGATCTATGGCAACCGAAGAAAACGAAGACCTTGAATTGGGCTCCTTGCAAATCATGGAAGGTTCCAAGCCATAATTTTCCAAGTCCTGGATAATTAGGTCACCTATGACATCACTGCCAACCCTTCCACCAAATGAAACCTCACCACCCAATTTGCTGATAGCCACCGCAGCATTGGCAGCACATCCCCCACCGATGATATAGGCATCAGTTGTAAAGTA
>CAZHIL010000333.1:0-9537 GCA_964532985.1 uncultured Albidovulum sp.
GAGGATTGGGGTGATGACATGGCAAGTTTCGAATTGGTTGTAGCTTTGACCCCTGCGGCCCAAAGGCTGGCTTTGGAACGAGCCCGGTACATGGCCCTGGAAGTAGAATATTGGCCAACGCTGGATCCTGCTGGAATGGGAGAAAAAAGAAATCAGAAACTGGAGTACTACCGTACAACTAGAGATCAGATATACAACCAAATCAAGAAAAGATTTTCGGTCTGATACAAATGCATGTCATCCTTGGATGATGTGTTGAATTAATAAGGACATTTCCCCCACTATTTTCCCGTGATTACAAGCGGTATACCAATTAAATCTTGATTTGATCGGGAATATCCCTAATATGTTTTGTTTCCCAAGTGGAAGAATTATTCTAGTTTAATTTACAATTTGAGGTTAGATGCCAAAGGAAGAAATGTTGGAATTTCCTGGGGTAGTTACTGAGCTATTGCCCAATGCTACATTCCGGGTTGAATTGGATAACGGGCACAAGATTATTGCCCATACCGCCGGAAAAATGAGAAAAAACCGGATAAGGGTCCTTGCCGGTGATAAAGTTCAGGTTGAGATGACACCCTATGATCTCACCAAAGGCAGGATTAACTACCGTTTCAAATAAGCACAAACGGTTAATACTGGCTTCGGCCAGCCCACGTCGTTTGGAGCTGCTGAACAGGCTGGGATTTCCCCCTCACAAAGTCATACATCCGGATATCTGCGAGGTATCTAGGAAAGGTGAATTACCACGAAATTATGTCACGCGCATGGCAAGTGAAAAGTCTTTGATCTTTTCACTTGACGAAAATGATGTTCTTTTGGCTGCAGATACGATCGTAGCAGTAGGTCGTAGAATTATAGGAAAACCTACTTCAAGCAGACATGCCAGGGAAATTCTTCAATTGCTTTCCGGTAGAAGACACAGGGTTATTTCGAGCCTGGTCGTAAGAAATGGACATAGGAATAGCTGCAAGGTGGTGGAAACTGTTGTAAGAATGAAAAATCTCACGACAGTAGAAATAGAGGACTATATTGCTTCGGATGATTGGCAGGGAAAAGCAGGTGGATATGGTATTCAGGGGAAGGCAGAACAATTCATTCCCTGGATTCGTGGCTCATATTCCAATGTAGTTGGATTGCCCTTATACGAAACAAGAAACCTGTTGCTTTCATATGGGTTAGAGGCAAGTTCCTAAATGCATGACCATCTCTATCATGCCCAAAACAAGGAAGGGATTAGGGTATCCGCTTGGGTGAGGAGGGGTAAGCTGGAGGATTTGTTTCTTAGTGATTCCACTATTGGGAATTTTATTCCTGAATCAATTTTTTGGGGAAAGGTCCAAAAGTCCCTGAAGGGAACCGGGGGTTATTTTATATCTCTTCCAGAGGGAAGGGTCGGTTTTCTCAGAAACTCTCCTCCTCTGCAGGAAGGTGAAATGATTCTTGTCCAAGTCAGTGGTTATCCACAGCAGAATAAACAAATTCCCCTTCAATCACGAATTGTGATCAAGGGGAAGGGAATAATTCTAACACGAGGGGTTCCGGGTATCAATATTTCCAAGGCAATATTCAACCCTGAAAGAAGAAAGGTGCTGTTGACCGAAGTTGAAGAAGCCTTGGCCCATGCAAATTTGGAACAAGATGATACCGGCGTGATTATTCGTACTTCCTGTGAGAATAGTGATCACAATATAAAACAGGAGATAGAGGGTTTATTGGCCTCCCTGAAAAAAATAAGACAAATTCGAGAACCCTCGAAACCCATTCTGGTAGCTACAGGTCCGTCAGTTCATGAAAGAGCAGAAAGGGACTGGCTTCCAGACCAACACTTCGTTGTTCAGGATGTTGGTGATCAAATTGATGATTTGGGGCTATGGGACTTAATTTCTGATAATACTGGAGAGAAGGTGGAATTGGAAAATAATGCCAGTCTATATATCGAAAAAACCCATGCCATGATCGTCATTGATGTGAACAGTGGAGGAATTAACTCAAAACAATCTGCCAAAAGTATTTCCATGAGGGCAGCTGAAATTATCCCCAGGGAATTAAGGTTACGTGGCTATGGGGGCAAGGTTACCATAGACTTTCCTTCTATGAACAAGTCGGACATGAATGATGTTGAAAAAAGGCTGAACCAGGTATTTAAAAATGATAGTGTACCCACCAAGTTGATAGGTTGGACCAAATCAGGCAATTACGAACTTCAAAGAAAAAGAGACCGCTTACCGGTTAGTGAGATTTTGAATATATGAACTGTCCAATTTGCAAGAAACTTTCCATCCCTGAATACCAACCTTTCTGCTCCAAAAGATGCGCAGATATTGATCTTGGCAATTGGTTGGACGGAAAATATGTTTTATCAGGAAATAAAGACTTGGAAAGTGAGAATGAAGCAATAAATGTACCTCCACTTTCAGACAATTAACCAAATCCTGTTTACTTGATGGACTTTCTTGCTTGATTAGTTTACAAGATTTGATTTTGAAAGATGCCTAGGTAGCTCAGGGGTAGAGCAGTGGACTGAAAATCCTCGTGTCGGTGGTTCGATTCCGCCCCTAGGCACCACTCTTCTTAGCCATCAAACAAACTGATTGAATTCTAGATGGTAGATTTCCACCAGACCAAAGATTTTTTCCATATTCCAGATGGCTTAACCTATCTCTGTGGAAACTCTCTGGGTCCACTGCCCAAGGATCTTCCCACAGCATTGACTTCCCAATTATCTGCTGAATGGGGAGAAATGATTATAGGTGGCTGGAATAATGCGGGATGGATGAACCTATCGGCCAAAATCGGAAACAAGATTGGCAGATTCATCGGGGCTCCTAAAGACACAACGATAATGGGAGATACACTTTCAATCAAGATTTTCCAGGCCTTGGGTGCTGCACTGAAGTTGAACCCGAAAAGAAAAATCATCTTAACAGATAACAGCAACTTTCCTTCGGACATCTACATTGCCCAAGGTCTGACAGCTTTCCTGAATCAGGGATATAAGGTAAAATTGGTCAACCCAAAAGAAATCATCAACGAAATGAATGATCAGGTAGCAACGATGCTGCTTACCGAAGTTGATTATAAAACTGGTACTCGTCAGGACTTGGTTGAATTAACAACTAAGGCAAAATCAGAGGGAATTGTCACAATTTGGGATCTAGCTCATTCGATAGGTGCAGTACCAGTGAATGTTCAAAAGGCTGATATCGATTTTGCAGTAGGGTGTACCTATAAATACTTGAATGGCGGTCCGGGTTCCCCAGCTTTCATATATACCAACCCAAAACTATTAACCCAAATCCAATCCCCGATTACTGGTTGGTTGGGGCATGCAAATCCATTTCAATTTTCCCTGGATTATGAACCTGCTTCAACAATCAATCGCCTCATTGTCGGCACACCACCTGTAATTGGTCTTTCGGTTTTGGATTTTGCCCTTGGAATATGGGAAGGAATCACCGTTGAAGATGTGCATGACAAATCCATGCAATTGAGTGGAATGTTTATTGAGGGTATCAAATCTCATTGCCCAGCGATCAAAATCATATCTCCTGAAAACCCCTTTGATAGGGGAAGCCATGTAGCATTGGAACACCCGGAAGGTTATGCAATTGTTAAGCTTCTGATTGAGAATTCGGTGATTTGTGATTTTAGGGAACCGGACAATATCAGGTTCGGGATTGCTCCTCTCTATAACGATGCAGCTGATATTCAGAGGGCTGTTGAGGTCCTGACGATGGCCATGGAATACCAACCCTGGAAATATGAACACTATCAGTCTCGAAATTTCGTAACCTGATGCAAATTCAAGCAATCTTCTTTCAGAAGCCAATTACTTCTTTGTGCCTCGATATTTTGATCTCGGACCTTGTTTTGATACGCGTTTCGAAGGGTGGACTGTTGTGGGGATTTTGAAAGGTAATTCGGATTCCTTGTATCCCAATTTCAACAAATCAGAGGCAAAGGCCTTAAAGTTGATTTCCTGAACTCCGTTCCTTGACAGCGGGGCCAAATTGACAGGCCCATAGGAGGTACGGATCAACCTGTTTACCTCCAATTCTACATAATTTAGGGCTCGACGGATTTCCCTGTTTTTTCCCTCCCTAAGGGTTATGGTCAACCAGGAGTTGGCTTTACTGGTTGCATCTATGGAAATGGTCATGGGGGCAAACACGTCCTTGCCAATGGTAAGTCCTTTTATTAGCGATTCCAACCTTTTTTCGGTCGGTTTTCCCAGAATTCTTACCCTGTAGGTTCTATCAAACCCATTGGCGGGTAATTCGAGAAATCGTTTCAGATCACCATTATTGGTCAGCAGCAATAGACCCTCTGAATTAATGTCAAGCCGTCCAACTGATATGACTTTGGGTAAATTCGGGGGCAAGTTGGAAAAAACCGTCGGGCGGTTTTTTTCATCTTTGGTGGAGGTTATCAAGCCGATTGGTTTATAATATTTCCAGATTCTGGGTTTTTGAATTTTGGGAACAGGATTGCCATCAAACAAAATCCTGTCATTCGGGGAAATTTGCAGGGCAAGATTGTTGACAACGGTGTCGTTCACCTTAATCCTGCCTTCCAGGACAAGTTTTTCACTTTCTCGACGAGAAGCTATGCCTGCACCAGCCAAATACTTGGCTATTCGCATGATTTTTCCTTTAACCCGGAGTAAATGTATAATGTTCTGCTACTCCAATATCAGTATCATTGAAGAGTTTTACAATTGTTTCAATCCTACATGAGCAAAGCATTGGAAGCAGCCCATATGGCTTTTCAGAACGATGAGGTCCCCGTGGGTGCGGTCATTGTTTCATCAGATGGCAAGGTAATTGCAACAGCCTTCAACATGATCAGGCAATTGAATGATCCGACGGCTCATGCCGAAATTCTGGCCATCAGGAAGGCATGTGAGACCTTGGGTACTGATAGGCTTGAAGGGTGTTCAATCTATGTTACCCTTGAACCCTGTTCGATGTGCGCGAGTGCGATATCACTGGCCAGAATTGCAAAATTGTATTTTGGAGCAATTGACAATAAATCTGGTGGAGTAGAAAATGGTGCAAGAATCTTTACATTACCGCAAACGCATCACAAGCCGGAAATATTTGGTGGAATTATGGCCAGAGAATGCGGAGAGATTCTAACAACATTTTTTTCTCTCAAAAGGGATAATGATCAGAGCAGGACAAGCTGACAAGAAAAATCCACATGGAAAATTTAAATACCTACATTGATGGATACTGCGAAAGGATTTCACCGGGTTTATTTGACGAACCCTTGAATGCCATTACCAATCTCGCCTTTATTTTTGCTGCCTTGCTTGTCTGGTATTACCTCAGATCAAGAAATCCACCAACAATTTCAATCGTTCTAACTATCACATTGGCCCTGATTGGAGTCGGTTCCGGCTTCTTGCATACCTTCGCGACGGTTTGGGGAGCAATTGCCGATGTCTTTTTTATCGCAGTATTCGTGATTGTCTATATTTATGGAGCCAATCGGTATTTCTTCAAACTGAAGACACTGTATTCAGTCATATTGACGATATTGGTATTTACTTTTTTGATACCGCTTGGTTATCTGATTCAGAACCTGTTTCCCTTCATCGGTGGTTCATCCACATATGCAAGTATTGCCACTATCATATTTATCTATGGCTTCCTGTTACTTAAATCTGACAAAGTTGTGGGCATCAAGTTGTTAATCGGTGGGGTAATCCTATCTATTTCAATTGGGTTTAGAATAATTGATTTACCTTATTGCGAGGATTTTTACCTGGGTACACATTGGGTTTGGCATGTTTTGAATGCAGTAATGCTATCCTGGATGATACTGATCATCAATGCAAAGATACTTCTTGAAGAAAAAGAAAACAAATTGGACGAGACAAAATAATGGGATTGAGTTTGGATGAGGCCAGAAAGGTCGCTCACCTGGCTAGAATTCATGTTGAGGAAAGCGAGCTATCAGATATAGCAAATGAGCTATCAGTCATTCTGGATTTTATGGAACAGTTGAATGAAGTTGATATTGAGGGTGTTGAACCCATGACTTCGGTTACTCCAATGAAGCTCAGACTAAGGAAAGACAAAGTTACCACAGGTGGTGAAAAGGACCTCATTTTATCGAATGCTCCCCTACCAGAACAGGGATTTTTTTCGGTACCCAAGGTGGTTGAATAAATGGGACTATCTGCCCTGACAATCTCAGAAGCAAGTATCCTTCTAGACAAGGGTGAAATTACTTCGGTCGAGTTATCGCAAGCTTGCTTGAATGAAATCGAGGCTGCACAGGAGTTGAATGCCTTCAGTTGGTTTGATCCAGATCTTGTAATGGAGCAGGCCAAATCAGCTGACAAACAGTTATCAAACGGTAATACCTCATCGCTTTGCGGCATTCCCATCGGAATCAAGGACCTGTTTTGTGTCAAGGGCAATCCTACCCAGGCTGCATCCAAAATACTGGAAGGATTCAGGCCGGAGTATGAATCCACGGTTACTCAGAAACTCAAGGATGCGGGGTCGGTATTCATGGGCAAGCTCAACATGGATGAGTTTGCCATGGGGTCTTCAACGGAGCATACCGTCTATAACCCTGTTATCAGTCCTTGGAGATCAAAAGGATCGGAGAAACCCCTGACTGCCGGTGGTTCTTCGGGGGGTTCAGCTGCTGCTGTTGCTGCCGATCTGTGTTTGGGAGCATTGGGTACAGACACGGGTGGATCGATAAGGCAGCCTGCTGCTTTTACGGGAGTTGTAGGTTTGAAACCCACATATGGCCGTTGTTCCCGGTGGGGTATAGTTGCCTTTGCCTCTTCGCTAGACCAAGCTGGACCTTTTGCCAGATCAGTTGAGGATATTGCTCTTTTGCTTGAAGTGATCGCCGGTTATGATTCCAAGGATTCTACCAGTTACAAGGGTGAGGTTCCCCAATACAGCAATTACCTTACGGGTGATGTCAGGGGCAAGAAAATTGGAATACCAAAGGAATATCGCCTAGATGGAATGCCTAAGGAAATTGAGGAAATTTGGGAAGAAGGAAAAGCAATCCTCAAGGATGCAGGTGCCACGATTGTAGATATTTCACTACCCCATACGAAGTTTGCCCTTCCGACCTATTACGTAATCGCACCAGCTGAGGCATCTTCAAATTTGGCCAGATACGACGGTGTCAGATATGGTTACAGGGCTGCCCTAGATTCCAATACAAACATCGTAGACATGTATAAGCGAACCAGGGGAGAAGGATTTGGAGCAGAGGTAAAACGAAGAGTAATGATCGGCACCTATGTTCTTTCCCAGGGATTTTATGAAGCCTATTATCTGAGGGCACAAAAAATAAGAACATTAATTAAAAAGGATTTTGAGGATGTGTTCAATGATGGTATAGATGCAATTCTTACACCCACAACCCCTAGTCCTGCCTTTGCCCTTGGAGAAATCAGTGATGATGACCCAATCAAAATGTATCTGAATGATGTGTTTACGGTAACCGTAAACCTGGCTGGGCTTCCAGGAATTTCCGTACCTGCAAGATTGGATTCCAAGGGGCTTCCCTTGGGATTGCAATTAATTGGTAGGCCGTGGGAAGAAGGAGATCTCATGAATCTGGCCCAATCCATTGAAAGCAGCGTACAGTTTAATCACAAACCTCAAAGGTGGTGGTAATCAGGAGAAATATCTTATGAATGGTTTCAACTTCCGGTTTTTTGCCATTATTTCTATGACCCTTTTGTTGATTTCCTGTACGGCAGAAGTTCCTCAGGAATCACCTCCCGTGGAACAGGCAAAAGCACCTACCCAATCACCTGATGATTTAACCTCTGAGGAGACTTCAGAGGAAGTTGCACAGCAAATAGTTAATGAAATTGAAGAAATACTACAATCTGGGGAACAGGAAAACAATTCCTTGGCAGATACTCCCGATCCAGTCTATGAAACAGATTCAAAACAAAATGAACTAACTGATACAAATGTTGATTCCAACGAGGGTGAAGAAAACGAGCAAGGATTGGCAGTGATTGATACCAATACTGATGCAGGTGAAAAGCAACCTGAGCAGCTAGCCAGTACCGATGGTAATGATAATACGGTTGAAGATGGGGAATCAGAAGAAACAGCAGGGACTGTAGAACTGGTACTTGAACCAAAACCACAGGAGTTTGACGAATTCGGACGTACAGTTTCCGATGAACAGGATTTTGCTTCGGTGGTTCAACGTGAAACGATAGAATCTGATAGCCAGAGAATCAAGGAGAATGAAGAAAACCTCCTGATTTATGATCCAATTGACCATCCTGAAAAAGCTGGCCAATCTGATGTGGTTTCGTTTGCCCTGAATACAAAACATACGCCGGGTACCGTACTCTTCAGACGAAATACATTGTTTTTCAGTCGTGAACAATACCTGGAAAGATGCAATGCCTATATTGACAGTGAAGCCGCACAACAGGCCTTTCTTGATGCAGGTGGGCCAGAGGAAGATGAGTTGAAATTGGATCCGGATGGAGATGGTTTTGCATGTTCATGGAACCCAGTAAAATACCGTCTCGTACTTCAATGAGTATAAACCGGGAATTTAATCCGGTTTGGTTTCCATCACCAAATTACAGCCAGAGAAGAGACAACCTCAATCCAAGTTTCATTGTTATCCATTATACTGCTATGGCCACATCCGAATTGGCTCTAGAGCGGTTATGCTCTCCCATCCATGAGGTTTCCTGCCATTATTTGATTGCTGAAAAAGGTAAGATATATCAATTGGTACAGGATGAAATGAGAGCTTGGCATGCAGGTGCCGGATCATGGATGGGACAAAGCGATATCAATTCTAGATCATTAGGAATTGAGCTAGCTAATTTGGGCAACCACCCATATTCACTTCCGCAAATCCTTTCCCTAGAGACCACCCTCAGGCATTTGGTTAACAAATGGGATATGCCAATTCACAATATCCTCGGACACTCTGATATAGCAGTCGGCAGGAAACTAGATCCAGGTAGGAAGTTTGATTGGCGAGGTTTGGCCTTGTGCAATCTCTCGATTTGGTACGACTGCAAAATTTCAGGAACGGTTGATAAATCTGAATTTATTACCTTGGCCGAATCCTTTGGTTATTCTTCACCGAAAGACATGTCTGCAGAAGAATCATTCCGCCATTTGCTGGATAGTTTCAGATCACGATTCAGACCTTGGGCCAGTGGTGAATTGAATGAATATGATATTGGCTGCCTTAGGGAACTTGTTTCTATTTCTGAGCGTTAAGAGTGTATATGAAAGTAAAGTTGGAGTAATTCCCGTTTAAATTTTGCACCAACAAACAGAGCGTATAAGTATCTTTCAAATATTTTTTCGAAAAATCCAAACTTTTTTCCTTTAGGGAATTGTAGCATATTTCCCCAACCCAATCTGAACTCTCTCTGATTATATATTTTGGAAATGGAAATACGGTTACCATTCAAAATTAAGTGTGTATTACCCTTTGAAGTTAAAACGATCTGAACAACTCCACTAACATCAAATCAAGTACCCCTCAGTTCCA
>CAZHIL010000334.1:0-2496 GCA_964532985.1 uncultured Albidovulum sp.
AACCGATAGAATTCAAAAAAAGCAATAAACATTTCTTCTTGCACAAATATTTATATGAAACCTGTTCGGTTAGGTATAACAAAAACATGATCAACACATCAAAAATTGTTTTCTTGAAAGTTGCATTTTGATATCACCAGAACTTAATCAACCGATCGTACTCGTTGGAATGATGGGGGTAGGAAAAACCTATTTAGGATCAAGGCTTGCTACTGCTTTTGCTGTTGATTTCATTGATACCGATAAAATTATCGAGAATTCCGAATCTATTACAATAACCCAGATCTTTGCCAATCAAGGGGAACAATATTTTCGAAATCTTGAGTATCATACCATCAAAAACATTCTGAAGAGCAGAGGAATGGTGGTGGCCGTTGGTGGAGGTGCCTATACTTTCAAGCGAAACAGGGAGATCATTGATGACATTGGAATCTCGATTTGGCTTGATGCAGAACCGGAAACTATATTTAGACGAATTTCCGGTGAAGATAATCGCCCCTTGTTGGAAGGCGACAATACATTGTTGAAAATCCGCACGTTACTTGAACAGAGAAAAAATGATTACAATAAGTCGATGTTAAGATTTCAAACTGATTCAGGTATTTCAACGGAAGATCTAATTCGTCGAATGAAGGATCAAATTTCCACTTTTATGGTAGATAAAGTATGATGGTAGAGTTGTGTTGAAATACGAGTTCAAAAGAGTTGGTGTTAACCTTGGTCCCAGATCATACAACATAAATATAGGGCATGGTCTGCTGGATAATGCCAGTGATTTTATCAAGCCACTCCTTCCTCGTGCCAAAACCGTGATAGTAACTGATCGTTTCGTATACGACAATCATTACCCGCGCCTGAAAGAAAATCTTGAGTATCAGAACATACACTGTGATTCCATTGTTCTTGATCAGGGGGAGAGAACCAAATCCTGGAAGCATCTGGAGTATATTGTAGAACAACTCCTTGCAAAAAAGATCGAAAGAAATGATCCCATTATTGGATTTGGAGGAGGAGTCATCGGGGACATAACCGGCTTTGCTGCGGCAATAACAAGGCGTGGTGTTCCATTCATTCAAATTCCTACAACACTGTTGGCACAAGTAGACAGTTCGGTGGGTGGAAAAACAAGTATCAATTCAAGCCAGGGAAAAAACCTTGTTGGTGCCATTTATCAACCAAGCTTGGTTTTATCTGACCTCTCTGTGCTTGATACATTGTCCAAAAGGGATTTTATAGCGGGATATGGTGAAGTTTTGAAATACAGTTTATTGGGTGACAAGGATTTCTACGATTGGTTGGATGATCATACTGATGAAATCAAGAAACTTGATCATGAAACCATGGGAACCATTGTAAAAAGATCCTGCGAGATAAAAGCGTATTTTGTATCAAACGATGAAAGAGAGCATGGAATCAGGGCGAAATTGAATTTGGGGCATACCTTCGGCCATGCCTTGGAAACCGCTACCGGATACAGTGATACAATTTTGCATGGCGAAGCCATTGCAATTGGTTACAAGCTTGCTTTTGAACTTTCCTGCATGGCTGGTCATTGCCAACGGGAAGATGTGACCCGGGTTACCAACCACATGAATGAAATGGGAATGCTGGATGCCCTGAAGAACCTTGAAGGAAATCTTCCCTCGACTGATGATATGATTGAAATCATGAAGCAGGACAAGAAAGCCCAAGGAGGAATGCTTAATTTTATCCTCGTGAACGGGATAGGCGATTCCTTTGTAACTAATCAGGTGGATATGGGTATGGTTCGCGAAGTCTTGGAGGAAAACCTTCCTTAACCATTGCAGATCGTCATGCGATTATAGATTACTAACCTATTCCTTGGGTTTGCAGGAAGCACCACCAAGTACACAAAATTGTGAACAGAACTTATGGTTAAGAAAAACGGGTTTTTCAGCCTCGGCCAAGGTTTCTCCCATTTCAAATTCTTCGGAATAGGGCAATAACGTGCATGAAACGACCACTGGATTTTCAGAGTTGCGTCGCTTTACAACCATTCTGGAGGAAGAGCACATAATATCAGTAGGTTTCTTGTTTAGAATCTTCCAACAAGAAGTTGTGATTTCCGTTGCATCCTTTGTTACGTCCATTTCAGGGAACAAGACCAATTGATTGGGATCGTAGGGATCAACCTTTAGATCATGTTTAACGATAAAGCGTTCAAATCCCTCTCTGGATTGAACTTCATTCTCGTTCCAATACATTCGGCCAGCTATGGCAATCTGAAAACCATTCAGGGAAAGCCACTCCAACCCCTTGATGGCTATCCGAAATGATCCCTTGCCCCTTATGAAATCGTGCTTTTCCTCTTCATAATGATCAAGTGAAACCCGTAAAATCAACTGCTCTCCATATTTCTTTTGCATTTCCAGCAAGCTGGCCATGATTTTGGGTCTCATCATGGGGCGCATGGCATTTGTCAGCACCATCAGCTGGTATCCGCGTGTAAGTATGTTGGTGACAATTTTGATGATT
>CAZHIL010000335.1:0-3270 GCA_964532985.1 uncultured Albidovulum sp.
GTGTAATAGGCCAGTGCTTCATCAGACATGCCTGGTGCCCCGACGACAGCACGCTGCATGTAATAAGCAAAATCTTCACCAGCTTCAGCAAGGGTCGGAACATCCGGGAACATGGGCAATCTTTCCGAAGTGAATGCCACCAATGGTATTACATCACCGGATTCATAAAAACCAAGGGCTTCCGAGGGATTGTTGACTGATGAATCAATCTGTTCACCTGCAAGATCCTTGGCGACTGCACCACCACCCTTGTAGGGGATGTATTTGATTTCCAGTCCAAAGGTATCATTCAGAAAATCCGTAATGATCTGGTCTTCCTGCGCTGAACCGGTTCCTCCCATGACCCAGCCTGATCCCCTAGCCTTGGCCTCGGCCAGAAACTCTTCAAAGGAATTCACGCCTTCGTTTTTGTGGACCCACAGAACGAAAGTATCCTCGGCCATGCGGCCAATCGGTGCAAAGGTCATGATATCAATTCCAAGACCTGGCTGACGAAGCGGGGTCGTGAAAAAGGAATTCAGGGTAACCATGATGGTATGATCCGGATCGGTGGCTGAATTCAGGGCAACCAATGCCTCGGCACCGGAACCACCTGATTTGTTCACTGGCACAAGTGGTCTAGATGCCAACTCTTCCTTTTCAACAATCGACTGCATCAGACGGGCCATTTTATCGGCTCCACCACCTTTACCGGCCATGATAACAAAATCAATCGGCTTGGTAGGTTCAAATTGAGCATGGGCAGCACTTACAGCTAAGGAAGCCAAAAGGGCAATCAATCCCAAAGTAAGTTTTCTAACAAACATCATTGTTTTTCTCCTCTATACATGCGACAAAGAATTTTCCTCACCGCGGTTCAATCAGGCTCTGAACTTCAGAGCCTGAATAAATACGGAAATAACTGTTCTAAACATTTATTCCCACAATTCATGAATTACCTCTGTCTCAATTGACTTAGATAATATCTGAAAATATTTACCGATACAAAATCCTCTAATTTTTCTTTGTTTCTGGTATATCCTAAAATAGCCCCTGGACCTGCCCCGCATCATCAACGTGAATAGCTTCTGCAGCTGGTACGCTGGGCAAACCGGGCATGGTCATGATTTCTCCGCATATTGCCACAATAAATCCGGCACCTGCTGAAAGTCTAACTTCCCTGATAGGAATTGTATGACCTGTTGGAGCACCCCTTTCATTTGGATCGGTGGTAAAGCTGTATTGGGTTTTAGCCATACAGATCGGGAGATTGCCGTATCCAGCTTCCTCCCATTGATTTAACTGATCAACAATCTTCTTGCCAGCCGAAACACCATCAGCCCGATAAATTTCCTTGGCGATTGTGTCAATTTTTTCCAAAAGACCCATCTCGTCAGGATAGAGCGGTTTGTAGGCAGCCTTACCTCCTTCAATGATTTCCACTACCTTTTCTGCCAGCTCGGTTGTACCTTCCGAACCCTTCGCCCAATGCTGACAAAGTACAGCTTCCGATCCCATAGACGCCACATAATCCTTGACGACATTTACCTCAGCATCCGTATCGGTTACAAAATAGTTAATGGCTACGACTGCAGGGACTCCAAATTTACGCATATTTTCAATATGCCTTCCCAGATTTACACATCCCTTTCTTACAGCATCAACATTTTCCGGGCCCAAATCGTTCTTCGCCACTCCACCATTCATTTTCAGTGCCCTGATGGTTGCAACAATAACCACTGCCTCAGGGGACAGTCCGGCCTGCCGGCATTTGATATCCATGAATTTTTCAGCCCCAAGGTCTGCACCAAAACCGGCTTCGGTCACAACATAATCAGCGATTTTCAATGCCGATGTGGTTGCGATAACAGAATTACAGCCATGGGCTATGTTGGCAAATGGTCCCCCATGTACAAAGGCGGGATTGTTTTCCAGGGTTTGTACCAGATTTGGTTGTACCGCCTGTTGCAAAAGTACTGTCATGGCTCCATCGGCCTTGATATCCCGACAATATACGGGTGAGCGGTCTCGCCGGTAAGCAACAATCATCCGACCCAACCTGTTCTGTAAATCTTCCAGACTAGTAGCCAGACAAAGGACCGCCATAACTTCGGAAGCAACAGTAATATCAAAGCCGGCTTCCCTGGGGAATCCGTTGGCAACCCCTCCCAAACTGCAAGTTATCTGCCTGAGGGCCCGATCATTCATATCAAGTACCCTTCTCCAGGCAACTCTTCGGATATCAATTCCTTCCTTATTGCCCCAGTAAATATGGTTGTCGATCATTGCCGAAAGCAGATTGTGGGCTGATGTAATGGCATGGAAATCACCCGTAAAATGGAGATTCATGTCCTCCATAGGAACAACCTGGGCGTACCCTCCACCAGCAGCACCCCCTTTCATCCCGAAACATGGTCCGAGCGACGCTTCACGAATACATATTGCCGCCTTTTTGCCAATTTTATTCAAGCCATCTCCCAATCCAACAGTTGTGGTGGTTTTACCTTCACCTGCGGGTGTGGGATTGATTGCGGTAACCAAGATGAGTTTGCCATCCCTGTTATTCTTGATTGTATCAAGGTAACCGGCTGATACCTTAGCTTTATCATGCCCGAATGGAATCAAACTTTCCGATGGAATTCCAAGTTTTGCACCTATTTCCTGAATTGGCTTTTTCTTGGCCTGTCGTGCAATATCTATATCTGTATTCATATATCTTTCCCTGTTAATTTCCTAAAATGGTTCCTACCGTCACACCGGAATCCTTCAACCAATCTCCTGCTGATATCTTCCCGCTACCATCAGGGCGTACCCGCTTTATCAGAATACCACCACCGTTGGCCATGACGATAAAACCATTATTGTTGATTTCGACAATTTCTCCAATTTCACCTTTAGCATTTCCGACTAATTCAGCATCATAAATTTTCAATACCTCACCTTCCCTGGTTGTCCAAGCTCCTGGTTGGGGATTGGTTCCCCTAATCAAATTATAAACAACTTGTACGGATTCATTCCAATCAATTTCCGCATCCTTTTTGGTACACCAGGATTCGTAGGTGGCCTTGGATTCATCCTGGGTGCTCCTCGGGGGGTTCTCCCCTCTGAAAAGATTGCAAACATTTGAGACGGAATCTATTGCTGCAGGGAAAATCTTTTTAAAATAAACATCTCCCAAAGTATCATCCGGACCAATGGAACACTCCCATTGCATGAGAATATCTCCTTCATCCAATCCATCGGTGGGATAGAACCAGGAAAATCCGGTTTTTTCAGAACCCCAGATTATTG
>CAZHIL010000336.1:0-6620 GCA_964532985.1 uncultured Albidovulum sp.
TGCAAGACCTACTGCTTCCGAAACACAAGCCATGGTATTGGCAGTAAACTGACCTCCACAGGCACCTGCCGAGGGACAAGCAACCCGTTCCAAAATGGCAAGCTCAGCATCTGACATGTTACCTGCCTGGTGTCTGCCTACAGCTTCAAATACATCCTGAACGGTAACATCCTTGCCATCAAGCCGACCTGGCAAAATAGATCCACCATAGACAAAGACTGATGGACAATTGAGCCGAACCATGGCCATCATCATGCCCGGAAGGGATTTGTCACAACCTGCCAAACCAACAATTGCATCATAGCAGTGCCCTCTCATGGTCAATTCGACCGTATCGGCTATGGCTTCTCTTGAAGCAAGGGATGAACGCATTCCCTCATGCCCCATGGCAATGCCATCGGTAACGGTTATTGTTGTAAATTCCCTAGGGGTGCCCATAGCCGATTTTACTCCCAGCTTAACAGCCTGGGCTTGTCTGTTGAGGGCAATGTTACAAGGTGCCGCTTCATTCCAACACGTTGCTACTCCGACGAAAGGCTGATCTATTTCATGCTCGGTCATACCCATTGCATAATAATAGGATCGGTGTGGGGCTCTTGCTGGACCCTGGCTTACATGGCGACTTGGTAGGTTCTGTTTTTTATCGGACATTGTTTTTCCTTCTGGATAAAGGGAATTGAGAGGTGGGTGATGACCCAAAAAATAATGCTAGTTTGTTTAGAAACTAAATAAAGTTGGGTAATTACCTAATTAGTTTGAAAAATTGAAGTTAATCCCGCCAAATTCCACGTTTCTGGAAAAACTTTTTCATCAATTCAGCCTCATCACTCATGATGGCATCTATTCCCAAATCGAGAAGTTTGCCCATGGTTTCAACATCATTGATGGTCCATGCTTGAACTGGAAAACCATATGAGTGGGCCTTGTTGATAAAACTTCGATCAAGTATACGAACACCCTTGTCCCGCAAGGGAGCCTGTACACAATTCGCTCCAAAACCTCCTAGGGGAATGCCCCAACTCTTAAAGCGGAGACGAAATACTTCCCGAGGGCCCATGGAAGTGCATAATTTGGAACCGGCCTCATTTCGTATCCAGGCCAACCTCTGGTCCGAAAACGACCCCACACAAACACGATCCCAGACATTATTGGCAACCAGAACATCATAAAGGGGCTTGGTTGCACTGTCCTCCTTGGGATCAATGATGAACCTAATATCCGGCCAGCTTGACAAAACTTCCTCAAATAGAGGGATGGGTTCTTTGCCCTTGACCCTAATTTTTTTCAGATCGTCCCATTCCATGGTGTCAATCCTGCCCTCAACCGAAGCCACCCGCTTAAGGTCGGGATCGTGAAACGCAACAAGTTTCCCATCGGCGGTTGCATGGACATCGGTTTCCAGACACTTGTATCCCAAATCCACCGCAGCGGAAAATGCAGCCATGGTATTTTCTGGATAGTTGGCCGAATATCCCCGATGGGCGATGGGAAGAGGCAGGGGGTAACTCGGATGATGTAGAAAAGGATGTAATTTAGTCAACAATGGTATTGTACCCATTTTGGAAAGTCTGTTTGTCAGATATATTTTCCTAAATTCATTACAGTCCCATAGATTAGAGGTAATAATTGAGCCAAACTAATGGGGGACAAACAAAACAATAGGACACTATATTGACAAAGCCGAAATATTTAAAATGATAATTAAATGTAATTTTCCCTAATGGACAAATCTAGATATGAATACTGAAAAAACCCTTGACATGTCTCAAAAACAATTTTGCATGTCAGATGCAAAGAATATACGTTTACTCGCACCGGCTGGTTGTGGTAAGACATCTAGTTTGCTACATCGTTGTAAAGAGTTGACAGATAAAGGACACAAACCCCGAATTCTTATTTTCACCTTCACAAAATCTGCTGCAGCCGAACTTAAGGAGAGGGTTGAAAATGAGAAATACTTTGAACCTATTAGAGGGCAAGTAAATATTTCAACAATAAATTCTTGGGGATGGAAGCGAATTCGGAGCAATTCCAGTGGATTAAGTAACCCAACCTTACTTACAAATCCTAAAGATATATTTTTTGCGATGAAAAATCAGCTCCGTCCTATATGGATGGATTTTGAGCATATTGGAACACAAATAAAGAAACCAGGGAATGCTGGTCGAACATTAATGACTGTAATGGATAATTTAAAGTCATTAGGTTTTGTACATACGCATCATTTTACACGTGAAATATTCGATAAACATTTGGATGAATTGGTTGATCAGGGTCATATATGGCGAATTGAAGAGCAATACGAAATTCTAGCAAAACTTGGATTATTTAGTGATACCAGAAGTGGTGAAGTAAAAGACATTCCAAAAATTAGAAATGAGTTTTACACACGTTTTTTTAGGTTTTGGAAGAAAGCTGTAGAGTATCTTCACGAGCAAGCAACTTTTACATTCGAGGATCAAAAATATTGGAATTATTTAGATTTGAATAAAAAAAATATATCCAGAAATCCAGCTCCAAAAGGCGTTACCCAATATGACCATATAATGGTTGATGAATTTCAGGATGTTAATCCTCTGGATTTGGCATTAATCAAAGAATTAACAATTTGGCACAATGCAAATCTAACCCTAGTTGGAGACGATGATCAAGCAATTTTCGAATGGCGTGGTGCTTCCCCGGAATATATTTTAAAACCAAATATTTATTTTGATAGAACCTTCGAAAATTTCAATTTGGCGGTAAATTACCGATCTCCAGAAAACATAGTTGAGCATTCACAATCTTTGATAAGATTTAATCATAATCGCGTGGAAAAGGAAGTAAAATCCGCAGGGATAATTGCCTTAGCTCAAATTGACGTCATTGAGAAGAAAAATATTAACGAACAATTATCCTTGGTTTCAGAAATAGCGAGTTCTATTGATGCTCCGGGTCGAGTAGCTGTAATTAGTCGATTAAGGAGACAACTTATACCATATCAGGTTTACTTTGCTTCAAAAGGAGCCCCATTTAAAACTGCCATCGATCTGGATGTATTTAGCAGTGATGCATTTGATAATCTGATTAAATTACTTGAAATCAAAGAGCGATCAAGGAAACGACAAAGATCTGCCGAAATAACAAAAGATGTAATAGAAATTTTTTGTGTTATCCGGCGACGTCCATTAGGAAAAAAGGATAGGAATAATTTGACAAGTTTTTTACGTTCAAATCCCTCAAACACTGTGCTTGAGGCCTTAGAGAAATTTAGTCAATATAATGGTCCTAAATTTAGTGGTAAAACCCATAATCAATTGTACAAAATAGCAATGGAGTATTTAAGTGCTAACGGAGTACCCGATACCTTACGAAAAATAGGAAAGAAATTTGATGGTTTGCAATTTGATAGAGAAAAGGCAGAAAAAGACGTGTTTTATACTGCTCCTCCTTTGGTTCAGTTAGCTGAAATTTGTGAAAGTGAATGTTATGATAGTTATGACTTGATCGAAAGAATTGAAGACCTAAAAGAGCAAGTAGATGACTATAAAGAGTTCGAAGAGAATATGGAAAATGACCAAGGCTCAGAAGTTTTGAAACGGCCGTTACACTTAATGACGGCGACCAGAGCCAAGGGTAAAGAATTTGATACGGTAATTCTACTTGATGCAGTTCAGGGAATTTGGCCATACAAAAAAACTGTTAGCCAAAGAGAATTAGAAGCTGAGCGTCGATTGTTTTATGTTGCCTTTACTCGTGCTAGAAAACGTGTAGTTATTTTGTTAAGTAGTGATGAAGGTGAGTCGATAAGTCAATTTGTAGATGAACTTGGAATAATTTAATGATTAATGGATGTATTATTTTTGCCCAACTAACCACTAATTAATTTAAGTTCATTAACCCCAAAATCGATCAAAATTTTGAAAATTGTTGAAATATTGGACAATCAGTTGCTAGATTAACTTATATTGATAGGATTTCATATACTGGTATTCATTTTAAAGTAGTCCTTAGTTGAATCACTAACAAATTCTGGAGAATTATGAACTGGATTTCCAATTATGTCCGACCCAAGCTTAAGTCCATGCTTGATCGCAAGGATGTTCCGGACAATCTATGGACAACTTGCGGCAGTTGCGGGGTCATGATAAATCACCGAACCATGATTCGATCTATGAATGTATGCCCTGATTGTGATCATCACATGATCATTAGCCCACGACAAAGGTTCGACACGCTTTTTGATGACAGGATTTACAAACTTCTGGAAATTGAATCACCCAAGGAAGATCCATTGTCTTTCAGGGATACCAAAAAATATACCGATCGCTTGAGGACATCCCAGAAAGTCACCGAGGAAAAGGATGCCATGCTTGTAGCCGAAGGCAATATCGGAAAATTGAAGACCATCGTGGCGGCCCAGGATTTCGAATTCATGGCAGGATCGATGGGCATGTATGTGGGCAATGCCATACTGGCTGCCTGTGAACGATGCCTGAAGGTCAAAGCACCCTTGGTGTTGTTTGCCACGGCTGGCGGTGCCAGGATGCAAGAAGGAATTCTCAGCCTAATGCAAATGCCTCGTTCAACCGTGGGAATCAAACAACTTGCCGATGCCGGATTGCCTTATATTGTAGTTTTAACCAACCCGACAACCGGTGGGGTTACAGCATCCTACGCCATGCTGGGGGACATTCATATTGCGGAACCAAAGGCCCTGATAGGATTTGCCGGACCACGAGTGATTGAGCAGACCATCAAGGAGAAGTTGCCTGAAGGCTTTCAGCGTTCCGAATACCTGCTGGAAAAAGGGATGCTTGACATGGTGGTCCATAGGAAGAAAATGCGGGAAACGATCATGGTTTTGACCAGACTGCTCATGAAAAAACCACCAGCAATCAGAGGTGAAATTACCTTTGAGAAGAAATCCGATCAAAAACAATCTTCCCAAACGGACTAAGTTAACCTAAATTATTCTCACCATCCTGCCTGGTAGCCTGGGAGAGTTTCTCGTGACTGCATCGACATCCACTGAAATCCTACATCGGTTGAAATCACTATACCCGAAAAGCATTGATCTCACTCTCAATCGCCCCAAAAGGCTGCTGGCTGAACTGAAGCATCCTGAACGAAAACTCCCACCCGTCATTCATTTTGCCGGAACCAATGGCAAGGGATCAACCCTGGCGATGGTAAGGGCCGGGCTGGAAGCGGCAGACCAGAGGGTTCACAGTTATATTTCTCCTCACCTGACCAAGTTCAATGAAAGGATAGCCCTTGCTGGTTCCATCATTGAGGAGGACGCCCTGGTTGATGTTCTGCTGGAATGCGAGGCAGTCAATCGAAAACTACCGATTTCCCTTTTCGAAATCACGACGGCTGCGGCATTTCTGGCCTTTTCACGGACCAATGCCGATTACCTGCTTTTGGAAGTAGGGCTAGGCGGCAGACTGGATGCGACCAATGTTGTCGATCAACCCGAACTGACGGTCATTACACCCATTTCAATTGATCATGAGCAGTATCTGGGAGACACGCTGGCAAAGATTGCCTTTGAGAAGGCCGGTATCCTGAAGCAAGGCATACCTTCGGTCATATCCCGTCAGGAACCAGAAGTGCTAGAGGTGATTGAGAGTGTTGCCAAAAGCCGAAATACCCCACTGCTGATACAGGACAGGGACTGGTTCGTCAGGGCCGATGCAGACCAATTGGTCTATACCGATACAGGTGGTGACATGATCCTGCCGAAACCCAGCCTGGTTGGCGAACACCAGACCATCAATGCCGGTACGGCAATTACCGTTTTGCGATATCTTGGATTCAAGGAGCCCGAAATTAGACAAGCCCTGCTCAAGGCCCGATGGCCTGGCCGCATGCAACGTTTGCAGACTGGCCCCCTGATTGATAATGCCAACGGATCTGAAGTCTGGCTCGATGGAGGTCATAATCCGGCAGCTGGACAGGCACTGACAATGACCCTGAACAAACTGCCTTCCAAAAAAACACAGCTGGTTTGTGGAATGTTGGAAACCAAGGATTCAAGAGGGTTTCTCAGAAGCCTGCGTCCAGCCGCAGATGAACTTTACGGAATCGAGATTCCTGGGGAGGAGTCATCCTTGTCCGCTGACAGTATTGCTACGGTTGCGAGGGAGGTTGGTTTTGAAACCTTTACCTCGGAAAGTCCCCTGACCGCTGTCAAGACGATATCATCCAGCTATCCCAATTCCCGGATTCTGGTTTGTGGATCCTTGTATCTCGCCGGTCAGGTACTCAAGGAAAACTTTTGAGTTGGTGTATCACTGCCAACTTGTACTAATGCAAATCCGGATCAGTCCTCGATGGAACTGTCAATCCACTTTTTAATGGCGGGTTTGGGAAGTGCACCGGTCAGATTGCCGACAACCTCACCACCCTTGAATATAAACAGTGCAGGAATACCCCTGACACCGAGTCTTGATGGGGTGTCCATATTTTCCTCGATATCAACCTTGGCTATTGTCAGGCTGCCATTGTACTCGGCCGCCAATTCCTCTAGGACAGGACCTATTTGACGACAGGGTCCACACCATTCAGCCCAAAAATCCACCAGAACGGGGTTTGGAGCATTGATTACATCGGCTTCAAAAGATTCGTCTGTTACG
>CAZHIL010000337.1:0-2669 GCA_964532985.1 uncultured Albidovulum sp.
TTTTGGCAAACATTAAATCTATTTGGATCAAATATGAAACCCGAAGTTGAAATTGTTGTTGGCGGTGGGGGATTGGTTGGATCCCTACTGACCCATTCCCTGTCCAGAGCAGGATTCAAAGTAGCCTTGATTGAAAAGGGAGACCTGCAAAAAAGAACTGTACATACAGGCAGGGCATTTGCTCTTTCCATAAGCTCGTGCAACTATCTGAAAGCGTTGGGTTTTGCAGATATCCTTGAACAATATGGCAATCTTATCAAGGGCGTCATTGTAACTGAAGGAGAAGCTGGCAAAGGCTCCAGTGAAGGTATATTGGAATTCATGCCAAGTGAAATCGGTGAGGAGTCATTCGGTTGCATGATCCAGGAAGCAAATCTCATTGAGGCAGTAGGTGAAAGGCTCAAGAAGAATAAAGCAGTCAGAATTTTTTCAAATACTGCTGTGGAAGATGCTGTTTTTGACGATGGTTCCCTGATAGTAAATCTTTCAAAAGGCAAATCCATTCCTACCGAACTGTTGGCTATTTGTGATGGTAGTCAGACCAGCTTGGGTTCACGGCTTGGTTACTCCCATATCAAGAAGAATTACAGGCAGGGGGCCATTACTTGTACGATCCGGCACGAGAAATCAAATGAAGGTTTGGCCTATCAATTTTTCATGCCGACTGGTCCCATTGCGTTCCTTCCTCTTTCCAACCATTCGGTCTGCATTGTATGGACCAATACCCAGAAAGAAGTAAATCGATTGGATCAATTGGACAATGATCAATTTCTGGAGGAATTAAGACCGGCTTTTGGAACATTTCTGGGTGACATTTCACTGGATGGTTCAAGAGGTTCATGGTCCCTGGAACTCTCGATGGCCAGTAAAATGGTGGGGGCCAGGTATGCCCTGCTCGGTGATGCAGTCAGAAAGATTCATCCACTGGCAGGTCAGGGATTGAATTTGGGGTTGAGGGATGCAGCTGCATTTCTGGAAATTGTCGAGTCAGCAAAACATCGAGGGGAAGATATTGGTTTTCCGACCGTATTGGAAAGATATCAACGATGGCGTATGTTTGATTCCGTATCCTTTGCTGCGGCAACCGATTTCTTTAACTGGGCATACACCTGTTCCATACCGGGAAATCACTTGGCCCGTCAACTCGGAACAGGTATTATTTCACGCATTACACCCCTCAAAAGTTACCTGATCAGGGAAGCGGCGGGTTTGTCTGGTGACATACCCGAGTTGATGAGAAACAGGTAGGTTTGAATTTACTCGATTTTTCGGGCTTCATCCGGAAGCATGATTGGTACCCCATCACGTATTGGGTATGCCAGATTAGCAGCCTTGGATATCAATTCCTGTTTTTCCTTGTCGTAAGCCAATTGACAATGGGTCAGGGGACAAACAAGAATTTCCAGCATGTGTCGGTCAAATTTGCGTTCTTCTTCCATCTTCCATCAACCTATGAGAATATCAGCGAGGAAAGTTTTCTTCTGCCCTTGAGAGCAATGGGATCCTCAGGCTTCAAGGAACTGAATATTTTCAGCAATTGTTCCTTGGCTGCTCCGTCATTCCATTCCTGATCACGCCTGAATATCTCCAATAATTCGTCAATACCTTCCTGCACTTGATCATTTGAATAGAGTGCAATTGCCAAATCAAACCTTCCCTGCAAATCATCAGGATTGTTTCTGACCTGTTCGGCCAGTTGGTGGGTCGGACCCGAAGCCTTGGCCTGTCGCTTGAGTTCAATGTTGGAACGAACACCATCGATTTCCCTGGAATTGGCAATGGCCGGAGGAGCCGATTGAAGCATGGCTTCGGCCTGATCCAGATTGTCCGAAAAAATATGACAGGAAATCAACCCAGCATAAGCAATGGGGTTTTCTGGATAGTCCTGCAAAACAGTGGCAAAGATCTGGGAAGCTTCGGCCACACCCCCACTTGCCAATAATTCATTTGCTTCCTCCAAAATTTCCTCAACTGTTGTGCCACCGCTTTTCTTGACAATTTCAGCAAGGAATTTTTCAATCTCGGCAGCCGTTTTGGCCCCTGTGAATCCATCGACTGGCTGGCCATCCATAAAGACATATACTGTAGGAATTGACTGGATTCGCAACTGAGCAGCAATGTTTTGATTGGCATCGACATCCAAGCGTACGAGTTTAATCTTCCCCCTGGCCTTGTTGACCGCACTTTCGATTATTGGTCCCATGGTTTTGCATGGACCACACCAGCTGGCCGTAAAATACGCTAGTACAGGGGTTGTTTTGCTTTCTTCAACAACATCCGCCATGAAGGTCTCTGTAGAACCTTCCTTTACAAATGACTCAGTTGAGGGATTATTGAGATCTAGCATTAATTTGTTTCTCCTGCGAATGAGTTGATGAAGATATGGGGCAGAAGGTAGGTGATTTCAAAAAAAAATTACTACCTTCCAGTATGATTAAATTAGAAATTCATTTTGACCAAATTAGGAATTTATATTCTTCGATGCCTAAGATTTTTTCACTCAAAATAGCCATTTTTTCGGTTCACAAATAATACCAATTCAACTTCAAAATGACTCATAGGCAAGTGCAAAAAAATTTACGTGTAGTGATGCTCGACCATCCTTATATTGGGTTCAAAATCAACCACGAATCCAATTCAGGAGGAGCAGACCCTATGAAAGCCTTGCC
>CAZHIL010000338.1:0-7228 GCA_964532985.1 uncultured Albidovulum sp.
AAAAAATACAATATCCAGAACACACAGAATACAACGATAAATGTACCAAAGTACCTGTAGGTAAGGTAAAGGGTGATTATCGTTGCAAGGGGAAACAACAGGTAATCGGTAGACGTTGCCGAAGGTAAGATTCCTGCATCGATTGAGAACAACTTGCCAATCCAGACTAGAAAAACCCCGGTAGAAACAAAGGTCAGTGCCCAATCCAGCCAATTCAGGCGAGGGGATTTGTGGAGTGTAATTAGAGTTATGGCGAAAGAGAGGATAATTGGTAGACCCAAAATCAGACCGGTCGGCAGCAAAAATCCTCGCTCAAATGATCTGTAGGTGGCTCCCAACCAATGTTCACGGAACAATACCCGCTGTTCCCTTCTGGATAATTCTGCAAAGTCACTTGCAGTGATTTCTATGAACCACCGAACGAATTCAGACAATGGTCCAGACGCTGAATAAATCAGAATTATCAGCGTAAAAATGACACAAAGGATGTTCTCAATTTTTATTTTGAATACATCTAAAGATGTCTTCGGTTGTTCTGTTTCAGTATCTGAGTCCATTTCAGATTTGAATATTTCCTCTTTCATTGTTTTCTACAAGAATGCCACTGAAGAAACAGGAATTTGGAGAATCCTCAGTAAAACAACCCCAAGAGACCAAGAGGTTCACATGAAAAATCTGAACCTTGTTAGAGTTTGAAGTTATGGAATGATTAGGCATTACCACTTATTTGTCAAAGAGGTAACGAAGTTTGTACTGGCAAAAATTTATGTCCGGATCAGGACAAAATACTGATTGTTACAGCAAAACCAACTAGATATGAATTGCCTTATCGTAAGCGTTAAGAACACTTTCATGCATCATTTCCGATAAGGTTGGATGAGGGAAGACAGTATCCATTAATTCTGACTCAGTTGTTTCCAACTGTCTGCCAACCACATAACCCTGTATCAATTCAGTAACTTCAGAACCAACCATATGAGCACCCAGAAGTTCGCCGGATTTTTCATCAAAGATTGTCTTGATCAAGCCTTCGGACTCACCCAGAGCGATTGCTTTTCCGTTTCCGATGAAGGGAAATCTTCCGACCTTGTATTTGATCCCCATTTCCTTGCACTTTTCTTCCGTCAAGCCTACGGATGCAATTTGCGGCATGGAATAGGTACAACCAGGAATGGAGTTGGGAGTAATAGGATGGGGTTTGCCACCTCCGATAATCTCGGCAACCATCACACCCTCGTGACTGGCCTTGTGGGCAAGCCAGGGAGGACTTGCCACATCCCCGATGGCATACACATTGGGTACACCAGTCCGACATAGCTCATCGACAACAATATGGGTTCTGTCGACCTTAACCCCTATTCCTTCAAGATTCAGGTTTTCAACATTTCCAACAATTCCCACCGCAGAAATTATCGTGTCGAAGATTACCTTGCTTTCACCTTTTGCATCCTTGATGGTAACTTCGATACCTTCCTTGACCTTTTTTGTTCCCTTTACCTGTGCTCCTTCAATTATGGTCATCCCATGCTTTTGAAATTGTTTTTTGGCAAAGGCGGAAATCTCCCTGTCTTCAACCGGAAGAATTGTATCCAGCATCTCGACAACGGTAGTTTCAGAACCGATTGAGTTGAAAAAACTGGCAAACTCAATTCCTATTGCACCCGAGCCCACAACCAATAATTTTTTTGGCACTCGTGGTGGTTGTAGTGCTTCCCGGTATGCCCAGATATTTTTGCCATCCACATCCAATCCAGGAACCTGTCTTGCTCTGGCTCCAGTTGCAATTACGATATTCTTGGCAGTTATGCTTGCTTCCTTGCCGGATTCCGAAATCAGCAATTCATTCTTGGATTTGAATTTTGCTTCTCCGCTGAATACAGTGACCTTGTTTTTTCTCAGGAGATGGGTAACCCCTCCCGAAAGCTGCTTGGCTATGTTTCGAGACCGCTTGATGATTTGATTCAGGTCAAAATCGACATTTTCGGCCTTAAGACCGAATTCGGTGGCCCGATTCATCAAATGAAAAATCTCAGCCGACCGGAGAATGGATTTGGTTGGTATACAGCCCCAATTCAAACAGATACCTCCCAAATCCTCCCTTTCGACAACAGCAACATTCAAACCCAATTGACTGCCCCTGATAGCCGAAACATACCCTCCTGGTCCCGTACCGATAACAACCATATCGAATTTTGTATTTGTCATCTCAAATCCTTAAATTATTCAAACCCAACCAGATAAAATGGTTGTTCGATTATTCATTGCCTTCCGCAGCTTCTATTTTTCTAACAACTTGTATATACCCGCCAGAATCCAGAAAAGCAGTTTCTTCATCGGTATTTTTACGACCCAGGACGTCATTCCGGTAGGGGAATCTTCCGAATTCATTGATTATATCTGCATGTGCCTTGGCATGAATCAATGTAATCTTTCCGTCTTCTCCAAGGCGGTTTGATATTAACTCAATACACTTGGCCTGGTCTTTGGGATCTTCGGAATGCATGTATGGAAGATAATAGAAACTCCGTCTATCAGCGTCATGTTTCAGATCAAAATCACGTTCAATGGCATCTTCGGCAATTTCCCGAGCGAGGTGGTCGAATTCAAAGGACCTGGCATCACCCCGAAACATGTTGCGTGAAAATTGATCTAAAACCAGAATTATTGCCAATGTACCATCAGGTGACTCTTTCCAATGGTCCAGTTTCCCCTTGATTGCTTCCTCGTAAGTGTCAAGAAACCGGTCTCTCACCAGATTGTCAACTTCTTCACCACCGAAAAACCGCTTGCCTGGTTCCAATTCTTCAAACCAAAAATGGAGAACATCCTTGATAATCATTTTACTTCAATCTCCCTAATTCTCTGTCCAGAAAATGTGTGGCAACACCCAACCCTACTGGCGAAATACTATGTTCAGCCCCCTTGGAGGTATAGGTGTACACCTTGAAATCGTTTTCGGTAAGATTCTTTTCAGCCGCTGTCAACTCATCATATGGTACGACAGGGTCATCTTCATCGTGGACAAGTAAAATTGGGGGACGATATTTGATATCCCCATTATTGTTGTAAGGAAACAGTAACCTGCCTGAGAATCCTGCAACTCCTGCCAGCTTGTAGAAACATTTTGGGGCATATTCTAGTGATAGCATGGTTCCTTGGGAAAAGCCGAACAGGGCTATTTTTTCCGGGGCAATATTATTTTCCTTGGAAACATCCGAAATCATCTTGTCAAGAACTGTAAGGGATTCCTGCAAAGTACGGCCAACTTCAATTGCCGAGGCACCATCATAGGTTGGGAGTGAAAACCACTGAAACCCATCCTTGTTGATCGGGCAGACCTGAGGGCCATCCGGTGCCAGAAAAAGAGTATCAGGAAGGGATGAATTCATATGTTCGGAAAGATTCAGAAGATCCTTACCATTTGCACCATAGCCATGAAGAAATATCACAATATTCTGGATATTACCTGACTTCGGTTCACTTCTTTCTATGTTCAACTTTACCATTAACGAATGCCCTCCCGGCTTTTCTCTACCCTGTAATAGGCCCAAAGCAACCTTGCGGCCACACTTCTCCAAGGGGACCAATTTTCGGCCATGATCCTCAAATCCTTTTCTGTTGGTCGATCGGGGAGTTCAAAGAGTAATTTTGCACTTTCCTGCAAAGCCAGATCACCGGCTGCAATCACATCTCTTTTCCCAATTGAAAACATTAAATATATTTCCGAAGTCCAAATACCAATGCCGGGAATCGCTGTAAGTTTTTGAATTACTTCATTGTCAGGTAATGTATGGAGTACCTTGTAATTCAAATCACTCTTTGCCAGGGCAGTTATATATCGGGCCTTTTGTCTTGATACCCCACATGCCCTGACCGCTTCTTCCGAAGCCTTTGATAACTTGGTTTGGTCCTTGTAACCAGCTTTTCCCAACCTTTCGCTGATGGCATTGGCCGAAGCTACCGAAACCTGTTGACTCAGAATCATTTCTAGCAGGGCATTGAACCCTCCCTCACCCCTTCGAAGAGGAATTTCACCTGAAACAGACCTTGCCTTGGCAAATTTTGGCTCAACCTTTGCTAGGTATTCCAGACCTTCCTGAATGTCGTGCTGGGTTTCTATTATCTGGCTTTTTGCCATATCTATCCCAAAGTCCCTTTAAGCAATGCAATTTTCATTCTGGTTTAATTTGTCATTTATTTTATTATTTCAACACTCGTGGTAGTTGGAGTTCAATCGCTATCCTGTACGATTGACATTTTGCTTTTGAAAAATTGGAAAGTCGAGCGAATGCATCTCAAAAGAGAATATAAAAACGTTTTGGTTATAGTAATCGCACAGGCAATAGTCGGTGCTCAATTACCTATTGCTGTTACCATCATGGGTTTAGCAGGACAAAATCTGGCATCCAATCTATGCTGGGCAACCTTGCCAATTTCACTCATGGTTTTCGGTTCAATGACCACAGCCCCATGGCTTGGAATCGTGATGCAGAAATTTGGTCGTAGAATAGGTTTCTGGTGCGGTTGCATAGGCGGGCTGATTGGTGGGGGTATAGGTTATTATGCTCTCTATATTTCCTCATTCGAACTCTTTTTGGTTGGTGCATATTTTACCGGGATTTACATGTCCACCAATGGGTTTCTCAGGTTTGCTGCAGCCGATACGGCAAGTCCTGAATTTCGCCCCAAGGCTGTTTCCTATGCTTTAGCAGGTGGTCTGTTTGCAGCTATAATCGGTCCACAATTGGTCAAGGTAACCTACGAGGTTGGTGCACAACAATATATGGGGACCTATCTTGCCGTCATGGTAGTGAACCTTCTGGGCTTTATCATTTTTACCTTCCTTGACATTCCTAAAATTGAAAAGGATACCCAGCAGGTTGTAGTGGAAAAATCCTATTTAGACTTTCTGAAAAACCCAACCATACTCGTTGCCATAATTTGTGGCAGTGTTTCCTATGCCTTGATGAACCTGGTCATGACTTCAACCCCTCTGGCTGTAGTTGGTACAGGCCATTCACATAATAGTGCAGCCAACATAGTTTCGGCACATGTGCTTGCAATGTTCATCCCATCCTTTTTTACGGGACATTTGATTGCAAGATTTGGTGCCGAAAGAATTGTTTCCTGTGGTCTGGTCATACTTACATTCTCAGGTGTGGTTGGTCTTATGGGTATAGATTTGGGTAATTTCTATATAGCCCTTATCCTTCTTGGCTTGGGGTGGAATTTTGGCTTTATTGGTGCAACCAACATACTCCTAACTGCTCACAAACCTCACGAAAGGGGTAAAGTTCAGGGTCTCAATGATTTTCTAGTCTTTGGATCGGTCACCATCGCCTCCCTGACATCAGGTACACTCATGAATTGTACGGGAGGTACTGCACAACAAGGTTGGTCAGCTGTTAATATTGCCATGGTTCCTTTCTTGCTCCTTGCCGCCGGTTCCCTGATCTGGCTGCAAAGCCAAAAGAAAAAGTCAAGGGTAGCTGAAAGTACCTAAGAAACTGGGGTCAAAAAGGTATCTTTTTTTGGTTTGGTGCTGGATTTGGATTCAATCAGTTCATCAATCAAACTGAAATTATTAGCCAATAATTGTTCAGCTGTAGGTGCCTGGTCATAATCAAGTTTCCAGATAATGGCTTCAACCAGAGCTTCAAAGGAAGCTTCAATTATATTAGGTGAAACTCCTGCTGTAGCCCAAGTCAAGCCATCAGAATTGGTACATTCAATGACGACCCTGGTAACGGCCGAAGTGCCAGCTCCTCGAATTCTTACCTTGAAATCCACAAGTTTCATATCGGAGATGTATTTCTGATATGGACCAAGGTCCCTCTGCAAAGCCTTGGACAGGGCATGAACAGGTCCGCTATCCAAATTGTCGGTCAATCCCTCAGATACGGAAATCTTCCTCTCATTGCCGATTTTGATTACGACAACCGCTTCGGATTCACTTTTGGATATATTATCATTGAAATGATGGGATTCCACATTGACCCTGAATCTTTGAACCGTGAAATAATTCGAAAGAGTTCCCAGCATCCTTTTTACCAGCAACTGACAGGATTCCGGTGCTACATCATAGGTATATCCCTTGTCTTCTCGTAGTTTGATCTCCTCGACAATTCTTACGAGGGTATCATCATCAACTGTTTTCAAATCCACTCCCAATTCCTTCAGCCATGCTCTCAAATGTGATCTGCCGGCTTGATTTGATAGTGGAATTACCCTCTTGTTGCCAACATCTTCTGGGTCCACATGTTCATAGGTTGAAGGTTCCCTTAAAACTCCCGAACCATGCAGACCAGCCTTATGTGCAAAGGCAGATGTGCCAACATAGGCAGCGTTCTTACTGGGGATTCTATCCAGAATATCATCCAAGAGTCTTGAAAGGTGTGTGAGTTTCTGGAGTTTCTCCAAAGTAACACCTGTATTATACAGAGATCTATAGGGCTCCTTGAGCCTGAGATTGCCGATGATGGTTATCAAATTGGCATTACCACATCGTTCACCGATACCATTGATGGTACCCTGAATATGTCTGGCACCGGCATCAATTGCTGCTAGAGAACCCGCAACGGCATTTTCGGTATCGTTATGCGTGTGAATCCCCAACCTGTCACCGGGAATGCCGTATTCGATTACAGCCTTGGTTGCTGTACCAATGTCCTTGGGAAGAGTACCACCGTTTGTATCACATAACACAACCCATCTTGCTCCGGCCAAATAGGCTTCCTTGACGCAATCAAGGGCATATTTTTCATCGGAAAAATAGCCATCGAAGAAATGTTCGGCATCAAAAATGACTTCCTTGCCCTTGGCAACTAGGTGCTTAATTGATTGTCTGATATTGTCGAAGTTTTGTTCAAGGGTTATGCCAAGGGCTTTCTGTACATGAAACACATGAGTCTTACCAACAATGCAAACTGTTTTCGTATTTGAGTTGACCAAACTAGCCAGATTTACGTCATTATCTGCTGAATGATCTGCCCGCTTGGTTATTCCGAAGGCAGTGATTTGGGCATCCCTGGTTTCTGGCAGGTTCTCGAAATATTGACGATCGGTTTCATTTGCACCGGTAAAACCTCCCTCGATGTAATCAATGCCAATATCATCAAGTTCCCTGGTAAGTTTTAACTTGTCCTCAAGCCCGAACAAAACCCCCAGGGTCTGTGCTCCATCTCGGAGAGTCGTGTCATACAAATATATTCTTTCCTTACTCATAACC
>CAZHIL010000339.1:0-4283 GCA_964532985.1 uncultured Albidovulum sp.
GTGCATGTCCAAATTGTGATGGGTTAGGAACGAAAAGAGTATTTGCAGAGTCTGAAATCATCCGTGAACCCAATAAGGAAGTTCTGGATATTGTAGATGAGTGGTTTGTACCAAAATCAGCAGATTTTTGGAGCAAGATTCTTATTTTGCTCAAGAGTTTCAATCTTCCCCATAATACCACCTGGCATGACACTCCTCAAAAATTCAGGGACGTATTTTTTTATGGCGGGAAGGGAAATTATGAGCTTGAGGAAAGTGGCCAACTAATCAAGGAAAGTTTGAATTTTGAAGGAATCGTTCCCTTTCTGGAAAGAATCTACCATTCAACTACATCTTTCAAACGAAGGCACCAACTGGAAGCGATGCAAAAAAATGAAACCTGTCATACCTGTAAGGGATACAGGCTAAATAATGAGGCCTTGGCGGTCAAGATTGGCGGGCTTCATTTGGGTGAATTGGTCGAAAAATCGATTACTGAGGTTTTGCAATGGATTTCTGAAATTCCAGCCGAGCTTTCCGAACAACAAAACACAATCGGTGCTTCAATCTTCAAGGAAATCCGGGATAGGTTGAATTTTCTGGTTGATGTCGGGCTTGAATATCTGACACTTTCCCGTAAGGCCGGAACCCTTTCTGGTGGAGAAAGCCAAAGAATTAGGTTGGCCAGTCAAATCGGCTCCGGTTTGACTGGTGTTCTATATGTCCTCGATGAGCCCTCCATAGGACTTCATCAACGTGATAACCAACGCTTGTTGTCCACATTGATCAATCTGCGAGACAAGGGAAATACCGTTATCGTTGTTGAACATGACGAGGAAGCAATCAGGGAAGCAGACCATTTGGTAGATATAGGTCCGAGGGCGGGTATTCATGGAGGCGAAATAGTAGCTCAGGGCTCTGTACAGGAGATTATTGATGAACCGAAATCATTAACCGGTAAATACCTGAGCGGTGAAAAGACCATACCCATACCAGACAACCGAAGAAAGGTAAATTCGGGTAATCATCATATTCATATATCTGGGGCAAAATGCCATAACCTGAAAAATGTGGATGTTTCATTTCCCATAGGTAAAATGATTTGTGTAACTGGTGTTTCGGGCAGTGGCAAATCCTCACTGGTGTTTGAAACCCTTTACAAGGGATGGAAGGAACTGTCAGGAACTTATGACAGCATTGGGGGCTTCGAAAAATTCAAGGACATTATCCATATTGATCAGAGACCGATAGGGAAAACTCCCCGCTCCAATCCTGCAACATATACAAAGGCATTTGATCCAATAAGAAGTTTGTTTGCCAATCTTCCCATGTCCCAGGCCAGGGGTTATAAGGTTGGAAGATTTTCATTCAATGTACCTGGTGGACGATGTGAAGCCTGTACTGGAGATGGCGTCAAGAGAATTTCCATGCATTTTCTTCCTGATGTTTATGTTACTTGTGACAGTTGCAAGGGCTTGCGCTATAACCGAGAAACCCTGGAAATCAAATACCGAGATAAAACCATTGCCGATGTTCTTGACATGACCGTTGAGGAAGCCAATGAATTTTTCAAGAACATACCCGCTGTCAGTAGAAAAATTAAAACCCTGAACAGGGTAGGGCTCGGTTATATCAAACTTGGGCAACAAGCTCCACTTTTGTCCGGTGGAGAAGCCCAAAGGGTTAAACTGGCAACGGAATTATCGAAGGTTACCAGGGGTGAAACAATATACCTCCTTGATGAACCGACAACAGGACTTCATTTTGAGGATATCAACAACCTGCTTGTTGTTCTCCATGAGCTGGTGGACAAGGGAAACACCGTAGTCATAATCGAACACAATCTTGATGTTATCAAAACTGCTGACTGGATAATTGACATGGGGCCAGAGGGTGGTGAAAAGGGCGGTAATGTTATTGCAACTGGCCCCCCTGAAAAAGTGGCAACAAATCCTGAAAGTTATACCGGTCAATTTCTTGCCGAGATTTTCAAGAGCAATAAGGCCAGTAAATCCAAACCTAAGAGAAGCACTAGGAAAGTACAAAAATCATTCGTTGGTGCTGACGCAAAATAACAATGATTCTTGTGTAATTGAGGGAACCGAAATTTAGGTTGAAATGAATATATTTTGTCTGGATTCTGATCCCTTTATAGCAGCCCAATATCAGTGCGATAAGCATGTTGTGAAAATGGTCCTTGAATCTGCCCAAATGCTTTGCGCAGCCCATCGTTTGCTTGAGAGTAGTACCGTCCGGGAAAATTTCTATAAAATTACCCATCAAAAGCATCCATGCACAATTTGGACGATGGAAACTAGTGGCAACTATCAATGGCATTATCAGCATTTTGTGGGTTTATGTGACGAATATCGGTACAGATACGACAAAATACATTTGTCCGATCAAAAATTGCGGGAAAGCCTATCCACTATGCCGGATAATATTTTGAAAGCGGATTTGACACCCTTTGCCCTAGCCCTCCCAGATGAGTACAAAACAACTTGTCCAATCGAAAGCTATCGAGAGTATTACAAATCAAAATCTGCTCTTTTCATTATGAATTGGACAAGGCGAGAGGTTCCTGATTGGTTTGAATTTCGAAATGGAAATTCTGAAAAACAAAAAACACAAAATTAGGGATACAATCAAGTTTCAAAGCTTGAAATTTAATACTTCAGATTTGGAATTGATTTTAGTGGATCAAGCAATCTCGTGATTTAGATCAAAGATTTCCAACGAGTAATATTTTGTAACTGTACTTGATTTTTTGATAAAGTTTGCTAATTTGTTGTCCCATGACAACGAAAGTATTTACAATATACATTTGCATTATTGGTTGACATCTCTGTCGGCCCGTTGTCTATTCAAGTAAATTTTTCTTTCGGGCCGTAGGGACCAACCCCTTTATGGTTTTTTATGACGGCATTACACATCTGGAATACGAAAACTCGTAGGAAAGAAAAATTTGTACCACTGAACCCTGAAAACGTTCGACTATACGTATGCGGTCCCACGGTTTATGATCGAGCACATATTGGTAATGCGAGACCTGCAGTAACCTTTGATATTGTCTATCGGTTGTTTCAGAACCTTTATGGCAAGGAGAATGTTACCTACGTCAGGAACATCACGGATATTGATGACAAAATAAACAATCGTGCAAAAAGTGTAAGGAAAGATGGAGATAAAAGGGATCTCATTTCCATCATAAAGTCAATCACTGATGAAACCATTGACTGGTATCATGAGGATATGTACTCTCTCGGGAATCTAGCTCCTACCCATGAGCCTAGGGCAACTGATTATATTCCACAAATGATTTCCATGATCAAGGATATATTATCCAATGGAAACGGGTATGTGGTTGAGGGACATGTTCTTTTTGATGTTTCTTCCTCACCTCAATACGGATGTCTAGCCAGAAGAAATCTGGAAACCATGAGGGCAGGAGCAAGAGTTGAAGTTGCTCCATACAAGAAAAACGATTTGGATTTTGTCCTTTGGAAACCATCAAGTGATGATCTTCCCGGTTGGACCAGCCCCTGGGGAAGGGGAAGACCCGGATGGCACATCGAATGTTCAGCCATGAGTTCGGAATTGCTTGGGTCCACTTTTGATCTCCATGGTGGTGGTTCCGACCTTTGTTTCCCGCATCATGAAAATGAGTTGGCGCAAAGCAATGCCATATATCCTGAAGAGGAATTCGCCAGATATTGGATGCACAATGGTATGATCAGGGTAAATGGTCAGAAAATGGCAAAAAGCCTGGGGAATTTCTTTACCATCAAGGATCTGATGGATAAGGGTATTTCAGGAGAAGTCATCCGGTTGGTAATGTTGGGTACCCACTATCGTTCAGAAATTGACTGGACAGACAGTAAGGTCCATGAAGCAACCGAAATAGTTGCCCGATGGCGCAGGATTTTATCAGCGACAAGTGATCTGGAACCCAGGATGGATCCAGATTTCATGGAAGCGGTTTGTAACGATTTCAATGTTCCCAAGGGATTGTCAAAACTCCATGAATTGGCCAGAAATGAGGAATTGGATTCCCTATTTGGATCGCTAAGCCTTTTGGGTTTGGAAAGCCTTTGTCAACAGGAGATAAATGCTCTGGGCAATTCGAGCTTTGATTCCGCGGAATTCACCGATTGTCTTGTACAAATACTTGAGTATAGGGAAGAGTGTAGAAAAACGCGGGATTTCACCAAAGCCGATGAAATCAGGAACTCTCTGAGTGAAGCTGGAGTACTTTTGCAAGACCAGTCCGGAGGTGAATTACCAAAGTGGCAATTGGATAATAA
>CAZHIL010000340.1:0-3154 GCA_964532985.1 uncultured Albidovulum sp.
CACCATTGCTTGATCAGGGCTTGGAAATCCTGGCGTACGGCATTGGTCGAAGTCTGATAAAGTATGGAAAGTCTCATTCCATCCTTTTCACGGACGCCATCGCTCCCCGCGACCCAACCGGCTTCATCAAGAAGCTGATTGGCCATGTCTACATCCTGAACCAGACATCCATCATTGGCCGTAGAGGCATAAATGGCTGGTGCCGGAACGACATTACATGTTGGCTTTCCGGTGATGCCATAACCAATTTCATTCAGAATGTTGCGGTCAATGGCAAGCGAAAGTGCCTTTCTGACATTGATGTCGGACAGGAATGGATGTGCATGGGCCCGGGTTGATCTTTCCTCTCCCCTTTCAGGTGAGGGATCAGTCATATTGACCATGATCCTTTCAACCGCGGTTCCAAAAGCGGAAATCACCTGACCCTTGCCGGCTTCAGACATTTGCTGAAGAACCTGGGGTGCCAGCTGGAGATTCCAAGCATAATCAAACTCGCCGGTTTCCAGAACGGCACGACCTGCAGCCGTGGCATCGCCACCACCCTTGAAGGTTACAGTGGCAAACCCGGGCTTGGCGGAATCACGATAATTGGCATTGGCCTCCAGTGAAATAACGTCATTCGGGCGGAACTCGGTGACAACATAGGGACCAGTACCAATGGGCATGAAGTTCTGATCGGTACATCCGGGTGCATCGGTACCAAGGCAATTTTCAAACTGGGCCTTCTGGATGATTGGTGACTGGGCACCAACGAAGGGACCATAAGGGAAGGGCTTTTCAATACCGAAGGTTACCTTGACGGTCAGGTCATCAAGCGCCTCAACTGAAACAACATCCTCGAATTTCTGACCTTGGGCACATCCTCCCTCAGGATGAGTGCAATATTCATGCGTGAATACAACATCTGCCGATGTAAAGGCAGAACCGTCCGACCAAACCAAACCATCACGGATTTTCCAGGTGATGCTCTTGAGGTCATCCGATACCCCACCGTTTTCGGTTGTTGGAATCGATTCGGCAAGCCACGGAACCATATTTCCGTTTTCGTCATATCTGGCCAGCGGTTCAACTATAAGCGATGCCGCTTCAATTTCCTTGGTTCCTCCCGAGAGGTATGGATTAAGAATTGAAGGGGCCTGCCAATAAAGAATATTAACATGACCGGACGACCCTCTCATGGCAAATCCCGATGTTGCCATCACGATGAGTGCGAGGGTAATTACAAAAAGTTTT
Organism: uncultured Albidovulum sp.; assembly: GCA_964532985.1. Lineage (GTDB taxonomy): Bacteria > Pseudomonadota > Alphaproteobacteria > Rhodobacterales > Rhodobacteraceae > MPNP01. The sequence continues at coordinate 1,234 of CAZHIL010000340.1, forward strand.
TTCATCTTTTTCTCCTTTTTTCAAATTATGTCTTTGTGTACGAACACAAATGCACACTAGCCATTGTAAAGGTGGCATGAAACGAACCTTCCTGGTTCGATTTCGGTTAGTGTAGGTTCTACCTTATGGCAGATATCAAATGCCTTGGGGCATCTATTGCAAAAATTGCATCCTTCGGGCGGATTGGCAGGTGAGGGCACATCACCACTCAGAACTATTGCCTTTCTGGTTCTTTCGATTTCCGGATCAGCCTCCGGAACTGCCGAGAGCAAGGCTTCGGTGTAGGGATGCAGGGGAGACGAGTAGAGGTTTTCACTTCTGCCAATTTCGACAATCTGGCCGAGATACATGACTGCAACCCTTGTTGCAATGTGCCTGACCATTCCAAGATCATGGCTTATGAACAGATAGGTCAGATTCCTTTCTTCCTGCAGGTCTTCTAGTAGATTCACCACCTGGGCCTGAATCGAGACATCCAATGCCGCAATGGGTTCATCGCAAATAATTAGTTCAGGGTTGAGTGCCAAGGCTCGGGCAATACCGATGCGCTGTCGCTGTCCACCTGAAAATTCATGTGGATAGCGGGAAGCGAAATCCCTGTTCAAACCAACTGAATCCATGAGGTCAAAAACCCGTTCTTCCCGTTCCTTTTTCGACAGGTTTTGATGTTCGGTCAATGGCTCGGAAATTATGGCAGACACGGTCATTCTCGGATTGAGAGATTCCTGTGGGTCCTGAAAGATCATTTGCATTGTGGGGCGAATTTTTCTGATTTCCTTAAGAGAAGATTTATGGATGTATTTGCCCTTTATCTTGACAGTACCATCGGTAATTTCATTCAATCTCAGTATGGCCCTGCCGGTTGTTGTTTTCCCGCAACCCGATTCTCCGACCAAACCAAGTGTTTCACCTTTCATGATATCAAGGGAGACTTTGTCCACTGCTTTGACTTCGCCTACTTTGCGCCGCAACACTCCTGCCAATACAGGAAAATAGACCTTCAGGTCCCTGACTTCCACCAAGGGTTCATTTTCTGGTTGATGATCAGCCAACTGCCACTCCCTTGTCTTCGAATAGATGACAAGCAACAAGATGGTTTTTTCGTTGCTCGATCAACTGTGGATTGATGGAAGTACATTTATCGAAGGCGAAATCACATCTTGGATGAAAGGAACAGAAATGTGGTTCCTTCAGGGTTGTGGGTGCTTGGCCCCTTATGGAATTCAACCTTTTGGCCCGTTCACCCCTGACAGCGGGAATGGTTCCGATTAGTGCCTTGGTATAGGGATGTTGCGGATTGGCAAACAATTCCTCGACATTTGCCTGTTCAACAATTTGACCGGCATACATAACGATCACTCTTGTGGCAATGCCGGCGATGACTCCCAAATCATGGGTAATCCAGATAATCGCCATACCCAGCTTTTTTCGCAAGTCCCTGACGAGTTCGAGTATTTGTGCCTGGATGGTAACATCAAGGGCTGTCGTCGGCTCATCTGCAATAAGCAATTTCGGATCGCAAGCCAGGGCGATGGCAATCATGACCCGTTGCCTCATGCCCCCGGAAAATTGGTGAGGGTAATCCTTGAATCTCTTTTTGGGATCAGGTATGCCCACAAGTTCCAGTAATTCGAGAGCCCGAACTTGTGCTTTTCTACCTGTCAGCCCCATATGCTTCTTAAGCGGTTCCATGATTTGAAACCCTACGGAAAAAACCGGATTGAGGGATGTCATTGGGTCCTGGAAGATAAATCCGATTTTGCCACCCCTTATCTTTCTGATTTCCTTCGGATTGACCTTCAAGAGATCCATGCCCTCGAATGATACGGATCCGCCATTGATTCTTGCAGGTGGTGATGGCAGAAGACCCAAAAGGGACATCATGGTTACGGATTTGCCGGAACCGGATTCACCAACAACT
>CAZHIL010000341.1:0-1975 GCA_964532985.1 uncultured Albidovulum sp.
AACGATTTGCAGACTGGGGGTCTCCCAAGAGATATTATCGCGGGGAAGAGGAGAATATTGACCGTCTTTTGGATCAAACCCACTTTGACTTTAGTGAGCATACCTCATGGTGGGAAGTAACCGACTGGCTTTTTGCCCAAGGGTGTCCACGGGAAGCCAACCTTGCCCAAACCAGGGCTGTTCCAATTCTGACGGATCTGATACAAGTTCTTTTTTCTCCCAATTTCACTGCAAGTGCTGGAGGTCAGGATGATAGCAATGAAAAGGCAATGGGAGATTTGATTTCCTATCTGCAAATCAGGTTTTCAGAGGCTGTGAGAGATTTTCCCATTATTGGCAACACGACCAAATTCGATATTGGTGGGGCTAGGGTGATGAGCATGGATGTTGGTGAAGTGCTTGACAAGATAAAGGGTTTCGATTCACAACGGAGTTCTTCCCTTATGTACATGCTGGCACGTCATGTGGCCATAGGCAATTGGGAGGTGGATGAGAAAGAGGTACTTTCAATGATTGAGAGGGAGGATGTTCCGGAAGTATATAAAGGATTTCATTTGCAAAGGGCCCAATCGGACCGGGGACAACCCAAGGTTTTATGTATTGATGAATACCATCGGGCAAGCGGCATCAGGGAAATCAACAACCAGTTGATCAGGGATGCACGGGAAGGGAGAAAACGCAATTACCGAATTACCTTGGCGTCTCAATTCGTAGATGATTTCGATGGGGAAATTTTGAACCTTGCCTCGACAATTTTGGTTTTTGGTAATCAATTGCCCAATGAGGTAAGGAACTTGAAGGATTGGTTTCCATTATCCAGGGATACCGAAGAAATCATGACCCGGGAATTAACTGGTCCAACTAAGGATGGCTCCCCATTATTGGGAATATTCCGCACGAAGGAGGGTGCCATCATACAAAAATTGGTCCTGAAGCTGTGCCCTAGTGAATTGTGGGAGTTTTCGACCACTGCCGAAGATGTGATGTTGCGTGAAAGTGTCTATAAAGCATTTGGGGTAACTGACGGTCGAAAAAAATTGAGCCGAAGATTTCCTGCTGGTACAGCAAGGAATAAAATTCTGAACCTGAACCATTCCATCGAGCGTCCTCAGGGTGAAGGCTGTCAACAAGATGAACAATCAACCGTAATAGAAAAAATAATCAAGGAACTCTATACCGTTGATATCTTGGAAAAATCGAAAATTTGACTTTTTTCACATTGTCGGGGAAACTTGTTACATTACCGTGATTTTATACCAAATACGATGGTAAAAATTGCCAAATTCATGGTAAAGACAAAAATGAAAAGAGAACCTATCGAATCAATTCAATGGGGTTCAAAAAACACTTTCGGAAATCATATTCGTTCAATAGGATATTATAATACCTGGAACACTAAGTCAGAATTGACAGCATTTCCTTTGGTTCGTCTGTTGAACGCAGAAACTGTTGTGTTTCCTCCTCCCTGAGTTTTCTGGCAACTCCACTCAAGGATTTCAAATACTCTATGCTGGAATTGTTGGGGGCAAACATTCCAAACACAAGATCAACCGGTTTGCGATCAATGGAATCAAATTCGATCGGGGATTCAAGCCTGACAAATATTCCCACGATTTGTTCATAATCATCAGATCTTGCATGCGGCAATGCTATGCCCTGCCCCATGCCGGTAGAGGATGCCATTTCCCTTGCTTCAAGGGCTGCACAGGAGCTTTCCAGGTCCAAACCATAAACATTGCTGGCAATTTCGGCCACCAAACGAAGCAAATCCTTTTTTGAAGGTGTGTTTTCCTTCGGTATAAATACCACAGCTTCAGGTGAAAGAAATTCCTTAATTTCCATTTACCATCTCGTCACTTTTTTCCAACTATTGAAAAAAATCCCCAAACGTTCAACGCGACATTAAAGTATGTCGCACCTATTATTGATCAAGCGAAAAATATGTAGCCTTTTGGAAGGGGCTGTGCTTCAGCTC
>CAZHIL010000342.1:0-4515 GCA_964532985.1 uncultured Albidovulum sp.
AACTCGTTATAACACTCGAAAAAACGAAGGGCAGCTTCCTCCAACCCTTTTTTGAATTGGGGAGAAAACACCGCCTTCAGAAAAAAATGATTAAGGCAAAAGGCCACATCAAAAGCCGGTTCTCCCATTGTTGCACATTCAGCGTCAATCAGGATCGGTTCACCGGATTTCACAAGTATATTTTTGGGTGATACATCACCATGAACCAAGGTTTTGTTAGTATCCGCCAGCTGTTTAGCCACACCATCAAAAATGGGTTTGAGGTCGGGATGTTTAGAACCGGTATAAAGGATATAGGGTTCTATTCTCATGTGGTAAAACACATCCTTCTTCAAAAACTCTGAGCTGTCGAAAGTGCTTTCCCCGGTATGGGACTGAACCTTACCAAAGGTTTTTCCAACTTTTTCAGCAATAGAAACGTCGGGTGGGAATTTAAAAAGCTTCTCCTTCCAGACGAAACAATCATCACCACCGACGTAATCCATGGCAAAACCACCGAATTTTTCGGAAAAGCCAAACATTTTCGGGGTGTTTTCAGGGATAATGGCTTCTGCTAGCCGTAACCACTCATATTCAGACTTGTTTCGGTAAACTGGAGCAAACCAATCAGCTTCAACTCGCATTTTTGGCAGGGCAAATTTGGCACAGTATTTATGCTGGTCTGTTTTGACCAGGGCCACGTCCGAAGCAACACCTCCGGTAAGGGGTTTTACTGATTGAATCTGTGATTTATGCCTGATCAAGCCAAGATCCATCAATAGATCTGCAACCCTTTCATTCAAATTCACTTCAGTCATAAAATTCAGCCAATATTGTTCAAGCCAACAAAAAATAATTTAAGTTCGAAAAAATTAAAACAGGTAAATTCTGGACTAGTTAATTTTTCTTGTCTGATAACAATTTGATCATTATATTGTTTTGATAAAGGAGAACCACCATGCAAGAAAACATTGACAAAATCTTGAAAGAGTTTGTTCAAAAACATTTAGAACCCGCAGAAATTGTTAATCTGAGTTCCAGAGAAGACGAAGATGCCGATGGTGATCCCATAATGCGCATCAGGGTGGTCTACAATCCTGAAAAAAATCCTTTGGATCCGAATAAAACCCTAAGTTTAACTAGGCACTTACGTCAAACGATGGGTAATATATTTATTGAAAGGTTTCCTATTTTTTACTTCGTGACCAAAGAAGAAGACAAAACCTTTGCTGGCTACTGATCTAATTGAAACTGCCCGTGGATTGGTAAATCTGAATCAGGTAAATCCGATCCAGTCGAACCTGAACAAAGCCCAGAGCACTGCCTATTACGCACTTTTTCATGCTCTCTGCCTGAATTGTGCAGATACTTGGGTTGGTTCGACCAAATCTGACAGGAACCAACTTGCCTGGCTGCAGGTATACCGGGCTCCCAACCATAATATTGTAAAAAACAAATGTAAAAGTAAGGAAATGTCCCAATTTCCGAGAGGTATTCAGGATTTTGCCATTAAGTTTGTAGAACTACAGGAAAAGCGTCATCAAGCTGACTATAATCCCCTGTTCAATATAACAAGTGAATATGTCCTTAATGACATTGACAATGCCGAAGCAGCCATCAGGAATTTGCAAGAATCAGACCTCAGTGCCAAGACGGCCTTTGCTGTATGGGTTACAATTAACAATCGAACCAGTTAGCTGTATTAATTTTCAAATCAACAACCTTACCAAATTTGTCCACCGACAAGAATCTCCACACACTTGTCATCAACTTGAAAGTTCTCTATTGGCATATAACCTTTAAGGTTCACTATTCATTAACCCCAAAGGGGAAAGTATGTTTCGTTTTGTCCATACTGCAGATTTGCATCTTGATTCACCTCTTAAGTCCCTAGCTTTAAGAGACCCTGAATTAAAACAGCAAGTCGGCATCGGAACCAGAGAAACCTTTGCCAAAATCGTAAACCTTTGCATTGAAGAAAAGGTTGATGCACTATTGATTGCAGGTGATCTTTATGACAGTGATCAGACTTCAATGCATACGGCCCGGTTCCTTGCCAACCAAATGCAAAGATTGCATCAGGAAGGTATCAGGGTTTTCATCATCAAAGGTAATCATGATGCTGGCTCAGTCATAACCGGGCAACTCATTTTCCCCGACTCGGTAAAGATATTTTCAATCAAGGCCGAAACAGTAAACATTGCCAAAGGTGATTTGAATATTGCCATTCATGGGGTTAGTTTTCCGAATAGACCAGTCCCGGAGTCTCTTGTACCAAAATTTCCAACCCCAAGTCAGGGCATGTTTAACATTGGAATGCTCCATACAAGCCTCGGAGGTGCCCAAGGCCATGATACCTATGCACCAAGCAACATTAATGAATTACAACAGGTTGGATATGATTATTGGGCTTTGGGACATATTCACAAACAGTCTTGCCACACAGGAGAAACGACTGTCGTAATGCCAGGAATCCCGCAGGGGCGTAACATTGGTGAAGATGGAGAAAAAACCGTTTCCTTGGTTTCAGTAGATGAGACCGGTATTACGGATTTACAACAGATATCTCTTTCAGTTTTGCAATTTGAAAGAGTGAAGATTGATGTTTCAGACATAACCGAATGGAGAGAACTGGTCGAAACAATCCACAAGAGTATACAACAATTAATGCAAACCTTTTCCCATAAAATTTATGTCTTGCGGTTAAACTTGCTTGGTACAGCTGACCTGAATTGGAGGATCAGAAGAGATTCAGGAATTCTGCTGGAGGAAGCACGTAGAATAGTCGATGACAATCATGAATTCTGGATCGAGAAAATAGAGATCAATACTCTGGCTAGAGCAGTAAATGATAATCATCAGGTTCATGCTGGTGCCTTGGCCAATCTGGCATTTTTGGAAGACAAGGAGATTCCCCATTCAGTATTTAGGGAAATTGAAGAATATACTGAGACAATTCTAAGGGCCCTACCACCAACTTCGAAGAAAGTATTGGGAGATACTGAAGAAGAAAGAAACAAAATAATCGAAGAACTATTGAAGGAAGGGATTTCAGATACGCTGGCATACCTGAGAAATCCGGATTCAGAGGCAGTTCCATGAGATTGAACAAGTTGCATTTGTCCAAATACGGGATGTTTTCCGGCGAGGTTCTGGATTTCGGTGAAAGGGTATCAGGTAAGCCAGACTTTCATATCATCTTTGGGTTAAATGAATCCGGTAAAACCACCTCTATGGAAGCCTGGCTTGATTTTCTATTTGGGATAAAACGCGGTTCACCCTATGGCTTCAAGCATTCAACCGCAATGGAAATCCTGGCCACATTGGAAAACGACAACACATTGGTCGAGTACAAAAGGATCAGAAAAACAAAAGATTCCCTACTTGATCAGGAAAATGAAATTGTACCGGACTCGATATTGAATGCTTTGTTGGGAGGTTATTCCCGACCGGACTATGAAATTCTGTTTACTGCCAACGATCAAACGCTTGAAAAGGGTGGAAATGAAATCCTAGCAAGCAAGGGAGATCTGGGGAAATTGTTATTTTCTGCCAGTGCAGGAATGGCCGACCTCAGCGAACGATTGCTGGAATTGCAGCAGATCAATGGTCAGTTCTACAGGAAGGGTACAACTAAAAACCTGTTGAACCAAATCAAGGCCGAGCTGGCAGAATTGAAAGGTGAATGGCAGGAAAAGGACAAGGTAGCTGCTGATTATAAGGTCTTGGTAAGTAATTATGAAGAGGCCCAGGTTAATCTTGAACTTGCCAGAGAAAACTTGGGTTCATTTAAAACCGAACTGGTACAGGTGAATAGGAAAATCGAAGCCCTGAGATGGGTTACATCCTTATCTAACATACAAGATGAGTTGAAAGATCATAAAGAATTACCCCCTCCTCCACAAAATTGGAGAACGATCCTTGATGGTTGGGGTCAGGAAATGATCGTAACCATTGGTCGATTGGATCAGTTATCCAGAGAAATCCTGCGGATGAATAACAAATTAAGTGAAAATGAAATAGATGAAACGGCACTTGATCTGGAATCCCGGGTCTTTAAAACCAAAGCACTGGAAGCATCCTATAAATCAGTGGTTAGAGACCTGCCAAGAAGAATAGCAAATAAAGACGAACTAAGGGTAGAAGTAACCAATCTGACTAGTCGGCTTGGACATGAATTCAATGATGTAAGTAGTAAATTACCTGATTCAGCTACAATCGGCTTGATAAGGGACCTGATGCAGGAGAATTCCGGGATAGAAGCGAATTATAAGTCTACTGAGGAAGAACTTACAAAAGCCACTGAGGACATGTACGCCCTACAGGCAAAACTTGATCAGGAAGGAGATTTGGAACAGGAAGTAGTGACAATTGAATCCCTACTCCGGGAAATCAGAAAAAATGATCCCCGGACACTTCTTCAAAATACCTCCAGGGATATTCTGGATGCTGAAGGTGAAATTGAAAGTGGTTTGCATAAGTTGCTCCCCTGGAAAGGTGATTATAGGGTTCTGCAAGATTTGAATTGTCCTTCAA
>CAZHIL010000343.1:0-5753 GCA_964532985.1 uncultured Albidovulum sp.
CCCCTGAAATAACCGAAACAATAGCGGCTGATTCAGCTGGTCTGAATTCCCGAAAACAAACCGATATTATAACAAATGTTATAACTGAAACCAGAGTTTCAAGGATTGGAAATGAAAAGCCCTTCCAAGCAACTCTAGAAAGCAAGCCTGATCTGGAAATCTCACGGCAGGAACTCGCATTCTGGCAGAATCTTGCCAAAACAAGTTTTGAGGAAATAGCCGAAATCCGGACAAATCTGGCCAAATACCAGGATTCCACTCCAATATACCATGATATCTCAAAGGACATTTCAGGCAATATGGAGTTGGATTCAGTTGACCGGGGATTGTTGCAACACGAAGGTGGTTTACTACAAGATAAAGCCCACTTGGGAACGTCCTTGATGAAGAAAGTGGTTACTGAGTCTAGGGGATTGGTTGAAGCAGGTAAAAATCAATACTTGGACGTCAAAATCGGTATGGAAGAGGATATATCCTTGCCAAACACTTGGGAGTTTGGTGAGTCTATTGGCGATATTGACTCCGACCAAGCCATGACAGAAAATCTGTCTATTGTTCCTGGGGGTGGTGAATTAGAAGAAAGGTTACAATCAATCATCGTACAAATTGAAAGATTGAACACTACAACCAGAGATATTTTGAGTGTTTTGAGGGAAGCAAGGCCGGGGTTGAGCATCCGGAGCATGAATCCCGAACAGGATTTTTCAACAAGGTCAATCCCGCACATTGAGGTAAACATGGTTGAGAAATTCAGAATTACCGGCTTTCCGGGTATGAGTTCAGCTAAGAATGGAGACAATTCAGTGATGGTTGGTTCAAACCGAAAGAGTATGGCGGAAAACATGGACGTGAATGTGTCGTTCATAAGGAATTTAAGGAAAGGTTTCAAGGGTGAAAGCACCTTGGAACAAAGTGAAGTACGTGAAGTACAAACCTTCCCCTTGCTGAAATTTGCCTCCGATGAAAACCTGGTTATTCGTTCCTTATCCGAAAGGGACATTGGTTATGATCTCATGAAGGGAGTAACACTCGGTGAAGAAATCCCCGGTTTTGGGTTGGTTCTGAACATCAAGGAAGATGAAAAAGGTCGCATGATCGTTATGGAAAATGGCATTCTGTACCTTAATTGACCGGATTTGAATCAATGTCTGAACTGGTCGGAATTATTCAGTCATTCGAAAGCTTGCTCAGGGGGATATTCTATGTGGTTGGCCTCATTCTTGTCATTCAGAGCCTTCGCAACGCTGCCAAAAGATCAGAATTGGGACCACAATTCAGTTCTTGGCTCAGCCCCCTTGCAGGCTTCGCAATTGGCTTGTTTTTGCTTGCCCTTCCAAGTGCAATATCTCTTTTGAGCAAAACCCTGTTTGGCATCAGGGAGCAAATAAACCCACGTTCGATATTTCAATATGACACTGACCTTATCTATTCATTTAGCACGGGAAGTACTGGCGAATTGATCGAACTTGTGGTCATAATCATCCAGTTTTTGGGATTTATTGCCATTGTTCGAAGCCTGTTGCTTTTCAATCAGATTGGTACCCAGGGTTCAAGGGTCGTTGGACCAGGAATAACCTTTATGATTGCAGGTACACTATCGGTAAATTTTCCACTGTTTTGGGGTTTGCTGGTGGATTTGTTTCTGGGTTTGTCAGGTTAGGTTTGACAGAAATGCTGAACTCACTTTTTGATTCTGAAGTTGTCAGGGTTAAAGGTTTGTCAAATGTTTCAAAGGTTGACTAATCTCGGTTATTTTTAAAATATACATTCCCTTCCAAATTCAGAGATTCTGTTTTCAAATTAAAGAAAATGACCATTAATTATCAGGTCCTCAGGGCCAAGGAACAAAACTTTGAGACGAACCTGTCCACGGATTTTCAACTCCGCATTCATAGGTCAATCAGCTGGGTTGCTCGAGCTCAAAGCCTTTATGATGATGAAGATCTGAAGTTCATTTGCTATTGGATTGCATTTAATGCCTCCTACGCCAAGCAAGTTGGTTTTGAAGCCCATCTTCATTCGGACAGGGATCTTCACATGGAATTTTTCAACAAGTTGAATGACCTCGACAGGGATCGAAGGATCTATGGAACCATCTGGGATGAATTCTCTGACAAGGTCAGAAACCTGATGGTCAACAAGTATATTTTCAAACCTTTCTGGGACTTCAATGCTGGATTGATTACTGAGCAGGAGATGAACGAAAAATTCACTACTTCCAATAATACTTTCCTGCGGGCATTCCAAAGGGTTGAAACAGGACGTGTTCTATCCCTTATATTTTCGCGACTATATCTGCTCAGGAATCAGTTGATTCATGGTGGTGCCACTCATAAAAGCAGCAAGAATCGTGAACAGGTGGTAACCGGCTCAGGCTTGTTGGGTGCATTGGTTCCGATCTTTGTTGATATTATGCTGGATCATCCGGAAGAGGAATGGGGGGATCCTTATTTTCCAGTAATTGAAGAGTAGAATGAGTTACTGAATTGATATTGGTTTAGAAATTTAATTGAAAGAGACAAATGGGATATAGAGTAGCTGTCGTAGGCGCAACGGGTAATGTTGGGAGGGAAATGCTCAACATTCTATCGGAACGTGAATTCCCCGTGGACGAAATCAAGGCCTTGGCTTCAAGCAGGTCAGCAGGAGAGCCGGTTGAATTCGGGTCTGATGAGTTGATAGTTGGTGATTTGGACCAATTTGACTTTACGGGCTGGGATATTGCACTTTTTGCAATCGGATCCTCGGCGACCAAGAAATATGCTCCATTGGCTGCCCAAGCAGGTTGTGTGGTAATAGATAATTCATCCCTTTATCGTTACGAACCAGATATCCCGCTTATCGTACCGGAAGTTAATCCGGATGCCATTACCCAGTATTCGAACAGGAACATCATTGCCAATCCGAATTGTTCAACTGCCCAAATGGTTGTGGCTCTGAAACCACTGCATGATTTGGCAACCATAAATCGGGTTGTGGTTTCCACTTACCAGTCGGTCTCTGGTTCCGGCAAGGCGGCCATGGATGAACTGTTCAATCAAACCAAGGCCCTGTATTCGCAGGAAGAAACCGTGGAACCCAAGGTTTACCCCTGCAGTATTGCCTTCAATGTCATTCCGCATATCGACAGTTTCATGGAAGACGGTTATACGCGTGAAGAATGGAAAATGGTGATTGAAACAAAAAAAATAGTAGACCCGCATATTGATGTAACCGCTACCTGTGTGCGAGTTCCGGTTTTTGTTGGGCATTCGGAAGCTGTAAATGTTGAATTTGAAAACCCCATCGATGTTGATGAAGCAAGGGAAGTCCTGAAGGAATCACCCGGCATAATGGTTTTGGACAAGCATGAAGATGGTGGATATATGACCCCCATGGATTGCATCGGAGAATACGCGACATTCATCAGCCGATTAAGGCAGGATTTGACCATACCAAACGGATTGAATTTCTGGTGTGTATCAGACAATCTTCGCAAGGGTGCTGCCCTGAATGCCGTACAAATTGCCGAATTGCTGGGCCGAAGGATTTTGAAAAAAGGTTAAATCAGTAGTTCATTCCGGGTAATATTGAAAAATGCCCATGCCGACAAAATACATTGATGATCCACGATTATTGGCCGCCAACGAGAATGTGGCCGCACTGGAATTGAAGGGATCGGTGAAAGCCAAGAAATTTGTGAAGGGAGACCTGTATCAGGGGTGTCAACCCGTCTCTGGAATTTACCGGAAGCCAAATGGAATGCTTACCTGTGAGCTTTTGTACGGTAATGATTTCAGGGTATTGGAGCGGGTCGCAGATTGGTGCTTTGGGCAGGTTATCAAGGATGGTTATGTAGGCTATACCCTTGCCGATAACCTTATTCCAGCCACTGACAAAACACATTATGTCTGTACCCTTGGTACCGGAAGGTACCAGCAGGGAGATATGAAATCAAAATTCCTCAAGTGGTTGCCCCACGGTACAAGATTGGGGGTTGCAGGTACAGAAGGAAGATTTGCAAGACTTGCCTCGGGTCAATTTGTTCCAGCCAACCATCTTCGCAAAATCGGTGATTGGGAAGGAGATTTTGTCTCAATCGCAGAAAGGTATCTTGATGTTCCCTATCTCTGGGGAGGCAATTCCCCATTGGGAATTGATTGTTCGGGATTGGTAAGCAACGCCCTCACCCATGTGGGGATGGAAAGTCCCAGGGACAGCGATCAGCAATTTGCCGATCTTGGAATATTATTGGACAAAAGTGAAAGACCAAGGCGTGGAGATCTGGTATTTTGGGAGGGGCATGTTGGTATCATGGTCAATGAGCATATGATGGTCCACGCCACGGCATTTCATATGCTTGTTGTTGTGGAACCACTCAAAGAAGTCAAGAGCAGAATTGAAGCTTCCAAAGAGGCCAGGTTTCTAGGTTTGAAGAGACTTATCCAACAAGCCTGAGGTTTCGTTTGTCAAGAACACTGACAACCCTTTTGAGTTCATTTCCCCTTTTCAAAATCTGCCCGTCCATTGCCTTGACAAGGTAAAGGGAATTTCTGGTTTTCAAATCCGGATGTTTTTCAATCCGGTACAGGGGAAAGTCAGCAGTTCGACGAAAAATCGAAAATATGGCTACATCCTTGAGGTGTGAGATACCATAGTCACGCCAGATACCGGAGGCAACCATGCGACCATATAGTGACATGATCACTCCTAATTCAGAGCGATTGAAACTGACTACCGGTAGGGAAGATTGGAGGTGTGTGGGCTTGTTGCTTCTGTATTCTGCTAAGTTGTAAACCGGCATCTAACTATCAATAAATTATTTTTGTAATACCTCTATATTCAGAGCATTTGAAATCATTTTGCAACCATTTATTTTCACTTTCGTCAGATTGTTGGAAAGGTCGAATTTCCCAATGCCCCTTGTTCTCAAAAGAAGGTTTTCAATTGATCCCAAAGCCATTTTAATCATGGTAGGGGAATTGTCTGCCTGAGGGAGAAAGGGTGAACTGTTGAATCACTCTTTCCATCTGTCGAATTTGCGGTAATTAAAGTAATTCCGCATCTAAACAAGACATCGGGATTTGAAATCCATTTTTCAAAAGTTTACATCTATAAATCGGGAAGAATAAGTTACAGAACATTCAAAATATAGACTTCATCAGGTCGATCTTTACATTGAATAATTGATTGCGATAAATGTTTTTCACAAAATCTGCCGGTGAAAGAAAAAAGGATGGTTTGGAATTACCATTTGGGGCTTCGTAGTGTCTGAGTTGAAGCATCTGCATACATATGTTGTTGTCTCCGTGGGTTACGGTGCTTTCATGTTTACTGATGGAGTAGTGAGAATGATTCTTCTCCTGCATTTTCATACATTGGATTTTACTCCTGTTCAGCTGGCGATGATTTTCCTGATGTATGAATTGGTCAGCATGATTACTAACCTTTATTCCGGCTGGGTGGGGGCAAAATTCGGCATGGCCAGGACCTTGTATGGTGGACTGATTATCCAGATAATTGCCTTGAGTATCCTGGCCCAAATGAACCCGGAATGGTCAATTGCCGCCTCATTGGTATTCATCATGGTCCTGCAGGGAATGTCGGGTGCAGCCAGGAATTTAACCACAACCACATCCAAAAGCTCCCTGAAAATAATTACCGACAATCAGGAAGGCGCATTGTTCAAATGGGCAGCAAGATTGACGGGTTCGAAGAATTTTATCCGTGGAGCGGGTTTTCTTTCCGGTGCTTTGTTGTTGGGGCTGTTAGGT
>CAZHIL010000344.1:0-3677 GCA_964532985.1 uncultured Albidovulum sp.
TGTTCAATCAGCGTAAATCCTACTTCTGGCGCGGCCAGAGCAAGTGACCTTACCATATCGGTAATGGCTCTTGCTTCAGATCTTTCAGTTCTGAGGAATTTTAACCTTGCCGGTGTTGCATGAAACAATCTTGTCAATTCAACTATTGTTCCCTTGCTCAAGGCAGCAGGTTTGACATTAGAAACAACACCTGCCTCAACTCTGATGTTAAAAGCTGATTCACTTCCCTCTACCCTGGAAGTAATCGAAAGGGAACCAGCAGCACCCATGGAGGGTAGGGCTTCACCCCTAAAACCGAGAGTCTTGATATCATCCAAGTTCAGATCGGTTATCTTTGAGGTTGCGTGTCTTTGAATGGCAAGGGAAAGGTCCTCTTGGGCAATTCCAATTCCATCATCCACTACCTTGAGAAGGGATTTACCACCTTCAGAATAGACCACTTCAATTTGGGTTGCACCTGCGTCAATAGAATTTTCCACCAATTCCTTGACAGCAGATGCCGGTCGTTCAATAACCTCTCCAGCTGCAATCCTGTTAATGGAATGCTCACTCAGTTTTTTTATTTTTTGAACCAATTTAAACCTATCTTGGCAGGGAAAATATCTTTCAATTTACCTAATAAAACACTGCAGTAATGACAAGGTAAATCTTGTCAGGAATACATTCTAGTTCCCAACTGGACCGTTACTCAACTCAAAATGATATTTCCTAAATATACCAATCCCAAAAATAAGACACTCTGGATTGTCATCAATATACGTGTGCCGTTACCAGAATTTATGGATGAATTGTTTTTTCTTCAAAATAAGGTATTGCAATCAAGTTTTGGTAAATATCGGCAGGAATGTTGACTTTAGCTACCAAATTGCAAACGTAACCAAGATCGAAATCCGAATCCATCAGTAAGGTTACAATTGCAAGTGAATTTATAAACTTGAACACCGAAAGATCACCTACCTTTTGCTCCCCGATGCTTGGATTAATTTTAATAGTTTCAATAGCTTCGTCCACATCCATTCGGATTAACCAAATTTATAAGCTTTGACATTACCTTTCGCAACTTCCTGCTTGGAAAGAAGAATGTCTTTGATAAAACTGGGAGGTAGATCCGGATTTTCCTCTGCAATTTTGTTAATAGTTGGCTGATGCTCAATCACCATTCTAGTGGAGTGCTTGTTGTAACTACCATATAAACCTGGTTGGTTAATAGATTCGTTAGAGGGCTTTACAGTCATTTTTCTTAGGTTCCTGTTGAATATGTTCTAAATTCTCAAATAAGCCCAAAAGTAGCATCAAGCAATCTAAATCGACACTTTAGTTCAAGCATAGTGTTGTCCTCGGAATATCATCCTTGATTGAAACAATTTATCAACTTTTTGATGATATTTGGTTCATAATTGACAGACTGTTGGATTTCAAAATGATTTGATAGAAGTTACAAAACAATATAATTTGTTATCAGGTTGATATTGCATTGATTATACACGGTCTGAATTAGACAGGCCATATTCATTAACTGGAGTAAGGATTTTTAATTGACTAATGTTTCTTTGACAGGTCTGGCAAGGGACCTGAGAGTTCGCCAAGAAGAAAATAACCCCGTCAGGATAGGATTGATTGGTTGTGGTGAAATGGGTACGGATATTGTTGTTCGTACCGCACACATGGATGGGGTATCGGTGGTTGCCATAGCGGATCACAAAACAAAAGCCGGTATCGCAGCATTGAACTATGCCTATAATTCCGAGGTACCCAGTAAAATTGCCACTTCTGCGTCCGAAATCAATCGGATAATCGAAAATGGGTCGGTTGCCATAACCGAAGATCCCCTAAATATAATTCAGAGTGATATGGTGGATGTCATCATCGAGGCAACTGGTATTCCCAATGTTGGAGCCGAGTTCGGTGTGAAGTCAATACAAGAGGGCAAGCATCTGGTAATGATGAATGTTGAGGCTGATGTTACCATTGGACCGATTTTGAAAAAACTCGCTGATGATCATGGCGTAATCTATTCACTGGGTGCAGGAGATGAACCCTCGGCCTGTATGGAACTCATTGAGTTCGTAACTGCCATGGGTCATAAGGTAGTTGCTGCCGGCAAGGGTAAAAACAATCCGCTGCGTTTTGATGCCATTCCTGATGATTACCAGGAAGAAGCTTTGGCCAGAAACATGAACCCACGCATGTTGGTGGAGTTCGTCGAAGGGTCAAAAACCATGGTTGAAATGGCTGCGATTGCCAATGCCACAGGGCTTGTTCCGGATATCCCTGGAATGCATGGACCTAACGTAGGACCTCATGAGTTGGCCAAGGTCTTGATTCCCAAGGAGCATGGAGGGGTTTTGTCAGCTCCGGGACGTGTGGACTTTTCGGTAGGAAAGGGAATTGCACCAGGTGTTTTTGTCATAATTGAGGCCGAACATCCTCGTATTCATGAACGGATGAGTGATCTCAAAATGGGAGAGGGTCCTTATTTCTCACTGCTGAGACCGTTTCATTTAACTTCCCTTGAGGTTCCGCTTACCTGTGCCAGAGCTGTACTTTACAACAAGGCAGACATGGTTCCCAACCCTGTTCCGAGTGCAGAAGTTTGTGCCGTTGCCAAAAAAGACCTAAGCCCCGGTGAAATACTAGGTCAAATCGGTGAATACGACTATCGCGCCGTTACCTATAGGGCCGATGAGGCCAGACTTGAAAAAGCCGTACCTTGCGGTTTGCTGGAAAAGGCTAGGGTCAAGCAACACATCAAAAAAGGCTCATTGATCACAACACACAATGTGGATTATGTTCAGGATAGTTATATCGCCAAACTTCGTGCGAAACAGGACAGCTTGATTGGTCTTTAAGGCTTTTGTCTTAGATGATTTTCCAATCTTCTTAACATCAATGACAAGGAAATGGTCATCACGAGGTATATCAAAGCCACAACATTGTAGGTTTCAAAGTATCGGAAGTTGCCTGCTGCCGTAACCTTGCCAAGTTGGGTTATATCCAAAACCCCTAAAACGGAAACCAGTGAACTGTCCTTTACCATGGCAACAAAATCATTACCCAGAGGAGGCAGTATTGTTTTTATCGCCTGTGGGAAAACAATAAGCCTGAAGCGTTGCCAGGAATTGAGACCCAGCGAAAGCGAGGCTTCAATCTGACCTTGGGGAACTGACAACAGGCCTGCCCTGAATACTTCTGCAATAAAGGCTGAATAACCAATGGTAAGCGCCAGAATTGCCCTCCACAATAACGAAAAGTCTCTGGTTCTTGCAGGTTCCAGGCCCAAAAACTCCGCAATATGGTTCCAGCCCAACACCAGAGCAGGGGCAAATACAAAGGCCACATAAAGCAGCAAGACCAAAATCGGTACACCTCTGACTACCTCTATGTAAAGCCTCGCAAATTGCCTGAGTAAAAGATATTTGGATAAACTCGCCAAGGCCAAAAGCAAACCGATGACCGAGGCCATGAAAAAGGCCACCAAAGTCACGAAAATGGTGATGTATATCCCGGTAGATAGAGCCGTCAAAACCTTGATATAAATCTCGTTGGAGAGTATCTGATAGAAGGCAAAAATGCCAACTCCCCCAGTGATAACTAACCACCAGGAGAAATCTTCCTTTTGTCGGTCTCCGGGCCCCATTCAGTATTTCTAGGTGGGCTTCACCCCATCAAGGGCAAGC
>CAZHIL010000345.1:0-4101 GCA_964532985.1 uncultured Albidovulum sp.
CCCAAGGTATTTTTGATCACAGTTTTCCTGAAAAGCGGTTCGATCCAATCCCTTGGTGGTGTGAAATAGTTGGCCATTGAAACTGCTCGGAAGATGGCAGGCCTATTTGTGACATCAAATTCCTCAAAATTCGGATCGGCCCAAGAAGCTGACAATTCTCGCATACGGTCAGAACGAAAATTAACGAAAAACAGCCCATCGCCCTCTTTCATTCCCATAAAATTCCCTATGCAAGTAGGTTGGATGAATTCATCCGTTTCACCTCTGGCAAAAGATTCCTCAACACATTCCCAGCCAGAAGATGAACGTAACCCCTGGCCCATCATAATGGTATCCCATGCTTTCTTTATCCTTTCCCAGCGATTATCCCTGTCCATCGCAAAATACCGCCCCGATATGGTTGCAAGTTCGGCCAAACCCTCAATTCCCTCGAGCAGACGCTTGATGTCCTGACCGGCATTACCTGGTGGAGCATCCCGGCCATCCGTAATGGCGTGAACTTTAATCTTGAC
The DNA here is from genome assembly GCA_964532985.1 of uncultured Albidovulum sp. GTDB lineage: Bacteria > Pseudomonadota > Alphaproteobacteria > Rhodobacterales > Rhodobacteraceae > MPNP01. The sequence continues at coordinate 513 of CAZHIL010000345.1, forward strand.
ACCATAAGCAGCAAGTGATTTGACCGAAGACACCAGATGACGGTTCAACCCGTGCACCCCAACATCGGATACAATCCCGATGACATGTACCGTATTACCTGTTTCCCTTGTGGTCCTGGCTAGATTGACCAAGGGTTCCATCAACTCGAACTCTCCCATCTTGATGGCTTGATTGATTCTCTGAACCTCCATTGGTATGACACGACCAGCGCCAATATGAAGATGCCCAACCTCGGAATTGCCAATGCTTCCCGGTGGCAATCCAACCGCTTCACCGTGTGTTACCAGTTTGGAATTGGGACATTGGGACATCAGGCGATCAAAATTCGGAGTTTTGGCCAAGGCCACGGCATTTCCTTCAAACTCCGATCTCAACCCCCAACCATCAAGGATACACAAGGCGACCTGTTTTTTCATTTATTTTCAATTCCAAGGAAATAATTCATTGTGAACTAGAATTTCATTGATTACGCACAACTCTCAGTGACCTTGAGTGATTCAAAAAAACTGAACCCTTGCCGATGAAGCAGTGCAGGCAAATCTTCAGGTGTTTTGAATATGTTTTGCAGCAGGTGTTTTGTAGAGATGCGCAAGTCTTTTGAAGATATAAGGGAAACATCCAGTTTCTTCAACGCGATTGTGGATAACTTCAAACCAGATTTGTAAGCAATTATTTGTGATAAGGCAATCCCGAAAGAATTGAGACCGCCCGGTAAAGTTGTTCAGCCAACATTACCCTTGCCAGCCGATGCGGAAATACCATGGGACCAAAAGAGAGGGTAAAGAATGGGGTGAATTCCGGTAACTGGTTTTTTCCCTGATCACCTCCGATGGCAAAGGTCAGATCTCCTATTTGTTCATCACGCCAAGAGGCTATCTTGATTGCAAATTCCCTGCTTGACAACTGCTGTCCCCTTTCATCAAGCAGGCACACAGGGTTCTGGAGGCATTTGAGCGAACGCCTTCTGCCACCTTTTTTTTCCGGTTCAATTTCCACAACCTCAATGTTGCCAAACCCCTGGTTTCGTCCCAGCTTCGCGAATCTGTCCAGGTAATTTTCCAGTAATTCCAATTCAGGGCCTGACCGTATTCTGTTGACAGCCAAAATTGTAATATTCATATATTATCTTTGGCCCCAGACTCGGTCGGCATCCACAGTTTTTCAATCTGGTAGAAATTCCGTACCTCAGGCCGGAACAAATGTATGATTACGTCTCCTGCATCAATCAAAACCCAATCTCCACCTTCTTTTCCTTCGATTGTGGTCTGTATCCTGAACTGCTGTTTCAGGGACTCGAGCAATTTTTCTGATAGGGATACGACCTGGCGTTTAGACCTGCCAGAAGCAACAACCATGTAATCGGCAATGGTTGATTTACCTCGAAGATCAATTTCAACGGTTTCCTGAGCCAAATTATCGTCCAGAACTTTCAAGACAAGTTCCAGAAGATTTTCTGAGCTGGGTAGGGGGGCAGTGCTTGGGGATGGGATTGACAGGATGGATTTATCTAAATCCGCTTCTTTCTCTTGGGTCAGCGTATAAATCTCCTTAATGTCCTACTGGATTCATTCAAAAAAACCAACTTTCAACAAAATATTCCAGAATAATTCACAAACAGGCAAATTGTTTTGATATTGCCATTTTATTTTCTGTAACAAGAAAAATGCAAGTGATAAAATGAAATAGAAGATGTCATGAATCAAGTTGATCCTGTCAATCAAAAAAACGGAACCTCACCTGACAGAACATCTCGAAACTTGTCCATATCAATATTTCCACCTGAAAGAACTACACCTACAGACTTGCCTTTCATCAGATCCCTTTCCTGAAACAATGCAGCTAATGAAGCAGCACCAGCCCCCTCTGCAACATTATGGGTAGTACGAAAAAGGGCTCGAATCGCTTCTGCTATGTCTTCATCCGTGACACTCACGATTCTTTCCACACCCCTTGAATAAATATCAAAGGCCTCCTTGACGGGAACCCTTACCGCCATGCCATCGGCGAAGGTATTTGCCGAGTTGGTCTCGACCAGTTTTCCGGCCTCAACAGAAAGTTTGGCTGTTTGGGCATTTTCGGAAACAACACCAACAACATTTGTTTTCAGTCCAAGGGCATCGCGCACTGCTATAACACCACAAATCCCTGAACCACACCCGATGGGGACATAGACGGTATGCAAATCCGGATTGCTGGTAAACAGTTCGAATGCATAGGTGGCTACTCCGCGGACTATTTCCTTGTGATAGGATGGTACAAAATACAATCCTTCATCGTCGGAAATTCGCATTGCCTCTATCCTCGCTGAATCGAAATCATTTCCGAACTCTACAAGGTCGGCCCCAAAACTATCCATGGCCTGGTTTTTTTCAAATGAATTGCCATGGGGAATCACAATTCTGCAAACCAACCCGTGTGCCTTGGCAGCTCTGGCCAGACTTTGTCCATGATTACCTCTGGTTGCGGATACAATACCTTTTGTTTCAGGTTCCGTTTTTCGCAGCCAGTCAATAAAGGTTATACCACCCCGTACCTTGAAAGCCCCTATGGGCGTATGATTCTCGTGCTTTACCGAAACCTCAACACCCGTTAAATTTTGTAGCCCTGGCCATTGGATCAGGGGAGTCGGTGGCATGGATTGATAAATCAATTCACTGGCTGCAACCAATTCCTCCTTCTTGAACAACATTTGATCTACCTAGCGAAATAATTTGAGTTAATCATTTTCTGCCGCAGCGCTATCTTCGATTTCTGCTGAAGCCTGATCTTGATCTTCAACTGCAACCTGTTCGCTTTCAATATTACCTTGAATGACTTTGGCAATGTGCTTCTTCAAAGATTCCGAGGCTAGGTCAAATGGTGACTTGCCCTTGGAATTTGGGAGGTAAGGATCAGCCCCAGAATTTATTAGAAATTCAACTGCAGAATGGTTTGAGCTCATTCGCACGATTCTGTGCAGGGGTGTGTTCCCTAAGGAGTTTTGAGCGTTTGGATCGACACCAACCGAAATCAACTTTCTCAACAATTTCATATTGATTTTATTCGTTTTCAACATGGCCAACAACGTGGTGTTCTCCAAACGGTCCACAACCTTTGGATCATTGCCATGATCCAATAGGGCTTCCAACAAGTCCAAGGGGCAATGAGCATTGGTTACTGCCCTGTGTATCAGGGGAATACCATCCTTGCTTTCTTCTTCGGCAGGAATTCCGAGTCCAAGCAGATAGCTTAATATCTCACCCTTGTAGGCATTTCTTACCGCAGTATAGATGAGGTTATTATTCGTATTTTTGGTTCGGACATGGATGTCTCCTCCATGTTGAACCAGCAGGCTTGCTATTTCAACAGGTATGTTTTGGTTTTGGATAGCCCAATGCAAAGGGGTCAACCCTGTTTTCTCGGTTGCATTGATCTCGGCACCATGTTGTAACAGGATTTCTATGACCTCCTTGTGTTTCGTACATCTGGCAGCCCAGTGCAGGGGTGTAAAGCCCTTGTTTGAATCTACAACACTAACTCCCTGATTTATACACCTTTCAACATCTTCAACACCTGCCTCCCTGAAGAAACCCTTGGATCCCCAATTGT
>CAZHIL010000346.1:0-4967 GCA_964532985.1 uncultured Albidovulum sp.
AATAATTTACAGCCCTTCGAGTTTAAAGATTTGATTGAAGGATAGTATCGGGATGTTTCAAAAACTGCCAAAAAGCATTGTAATTCTTGCCGCCATCATTGGAGGCATGGAATTCCTTTTCAGCCTGAGTGAGAGTGCACCTATATTTGGCTTGACCGGTGAGGATTTAAGGCTTGTTGCAATGAGGGATTTTGGCTTTTGGAATCAAATTTTTACTGCCCAGATTTCTACCTTCAACATTATCAACAAGGAAAGCATACGTTTATTCACCTATTCATTTATTCATGTGAATTTTGTTGCATCCGTTTTCAGTGTTGTTTTTACCTTGGCATTTGGAAACCTTCTTGCCCGATATGCAAATGATTTGCAGATAATTGCTTTCTTCCTGGTGTCCTCATTTTTTGGGGCCTTGGGGTACGGATTTCTCCTTGATGAATCCTTTCCACTGCTGGGCTCCTCACCCGGATTTTTTGGATTTGTCGGAGGTTTTATATTTCTTCTGGCACTTCAGTATCTAGAAGGCAAAAAAGAGTTTGAAGGATTTTTTGCTGTACCGGTCTTTTTGTTGAGTGCTCAGATTGGATTCCAATTGGTTTTCGGGGGACCAAATTATTGGATTGCAGATCTGATCGGTTTCATTACAGGTTTTTTACTTTTTCCACTGCTTCAATTTGGCTTCATGCAAACTTTGGAAATATTCAAAAGATTAATCATCAAAATACTTTCCTGAAACTAGCTTCTATTTCTAATCAATCCTTTCATCTGGTTCCAATCCCAGGTTCCCATGATGAGGTGAGCCAAGCCGTATACAAGTAACCCTCCCAATACCAAAATGGCTAGACCAACATATCTAATACCTGGTTGATAAAGCCAGGTGTCCAACACAAAATTTCCCAAGATCAAGGTGCTGCCCATGATTATGGAAACGATTATAATTTTGGTTAGATTTCTCCTGAGTTGACTGTCAAATTTTCCCGCACCTTCATATTTACGCGTACCGAATACCAGAAGTCCCAACATTGCCCATCCTGCCAGGGTTGTACCCAAGGCCGATGCCAAAAAACCCAGTGTTGTTGCCAGCCCAATGGCAACAACAGCATTAACAAGCATGGAAACCAAGGCGAAATTAAATGGTGTTCTTGTATTTTCCCTGGCAAAGTAGATCGGTTGATAAACTTTCTGAAGTACAAAGGCAGGTAACCCAAAGGCATAAATTATGAGTGCTTGGGAAGTGTATAGAGTATCGCTTTGAGTAAAGGCACCTCTTTCAAATAAAATGCTGACTATTGGAAAGGCAAGTGTTATCAAAGCAACGGTTGCAGGTATGGTGAGAGCCATGGCAGCTTCAGTTGCGCGGTTAAAAGTATAGTTTCCTCCCTCATGATCTCCTCCTGCCAGTTTTTTTGAAAGTTCCGGCAACAACACTATACCAACAGCAATTCCCACTACCCCCAAGGGCAATTGGTATAGCCGGTCTGCGTAACTCAACCATGCAACTGCCCCATCGGTAAAACTCGCCACCTGTCTGCCAATAAGAAGATTGACTTGGACAACACCACCAGTCAAGGCCGCGGGAGCTGCCAATATCAGCAGCTTTTTTATTTCGGGTGAAAATTTTGGCAGTTTCAACCTTAGATTAAAACCTGCTTTTAGGGCTGCAAACCAAACCAGAACAAACTGTGCGATACCTGCTATCGGTACTGTCCAAGCTAGTGTCAAACCAATATCCCACTCCAGCCAATAGGAACTGAACAGACTCAGGATAAAAAAGGCGTTCAATAGTACGGGGGCCGCTGCCGCTGCCACAAACCGTCCCAATGAATTCAACAAACCCGACAACAGGGCAGCAGCTGAAATGAACAGCACATAGGGAAAGGCAATCCTGCCAAATAGAACGGCCAGATCAAACCGATCATCCCCGGAAAAACCACTGGCAATCGCCAAAACAAGAAAGGGCATGAATAATTGTGCAAGGATGATAAGTCCCAACAGAAAGGTAATCAAAACCGAAAAAGAATTTTCAGCAAATTCCCTTGCTTGGTCCCGGTTATCCAGCTTTTTTGAAAACAAGGGGACAAAAGCAAGGTTCAAGGCACCTTCTGCAAAGATGCGGCGAAACATGTTGGGGAGGGTAAAGGCTATGAGAAAGGCTTCTGCGAGCGGACCGGCACCAAGAAATGCTGCAAACAGAACATCTCTGCAAAACCCGAGGATTCGACTAACGAGCGTCCAAAAACCAACGGTAAAAATGTTTTTCAATAGTTTGAAGGGTCGAACCATTCACAATCCCAAGAATTTACTATGAAGATATGATATGAAGAAGTGTAAACAATTAATACCTGACCCAAAACACCATGAAAGAATCAAGGGATTTAATTTAGAATTATAAATTTGACTAGCGTTAATCCCCTGCGTATTTGTAGCGAATGGATAGCGAGCCGTCAAATTTTGCAAGCGGGATGGTATGGACGGGTGCCAATTTTTCTTTATTGCACTGATTCTGAAAAACAAATCTCTTGTACATAAAAAAGTTACCAATGCAAACAGTGTTAAATGATGGCTGGATTGTTAAATATTTTGACAAAGTTTGCCAAAATAAGTAAATAATTCAGTCTAAGGAGTATAAATTATGGCAACAATGAATGTTTCCCTTCCCGAGCCAATGAAATCTTGGGTTGAAGCACGTCTGAAAAAAGAAGACAGATTCAGTAACAAGAGTGATTATATTCGTTATCTCATTCGTCGGGACCAGGTGCGCAATGAGGCTATCGATTCTTTACAGAAAGCAATCGACGAGGGTATTAACAGTGGTGATCCCAAACCATTCGACTCCAAGGTATTCAAGGCACGGATGAAGGAGCAATATGGCCGCAACTAACCTAACTAACTACAGGTTAACACCCGCCGCCCATAATGATCTTGAAGATATCTGGCACTACACTGTTCAGCAATGGTCAATCGAGCAAGCCAATCTCTACATCGATTTACTCGAAGACACCTTTCAATGCTTGGTGTCTATGCCTGAAATAGCTCACGAACGCACAGAATTCCATCCACCAGTTCGTATTCATCCAAACTCGAAGCATCTGATCGTCTATCGTATAGAAGCGGATTACCTCTCAATCTTGCGTGTGTTAGGTTCTAGACAAGACTGGCAAACGATCCTGAGGACAATAGACCAATAATTATTGATCGTGGGTATCCCGAAATGAACCGGGATCAGTTTTCAAGTAATTCTAATGGCGGGTTGGTAAGACTTCTGGGTGCCTTGTCAACAATGGTCATTCGTTGGTTTTCTATCTTGGCGATTGCCAGGGACCGTTCTGTTATTCCACTTCGATTGAATTTGAAAGGGCCAGTTGATCCGAAAAACTCTCCACTATTCAGTATTGAACTTCGAGAAATCACACCAGAACCAGTTTCTGTCATTATTTCGTCAAGGGCAATAATACCGTCATAAGGTAATCCGGCCAAGGGATGGGGGACTTCTTCATACTCATACTGATAATTATTGCTGAATATGGTACTTTGATTTGGATCCGGTATCGGGAAAATAGATCCTTGTAGCCCTTTTACTGAAAGTGCCACTTCAGGAATATCCCATCTTTCTATACCAACAAGGATTATATCCTCGGGAATATTCCGTTCATTTAGCAGTTCGGCAATGAGTGTAACGGCACCTGCAGTATTACCGGTCAGGAATATGACCTCAGGTTCAAAGGTTTCGACAGCCAATACTATTTCTTCGACGGCATTCAAACTTCCCGGTTGGGAGAGTTCATAACTGATTGTTTGAATGATATCAAATCCGACATTTGCAGCTGCTTCATTCAACGCATCCATGCCTCTGGAATCAGAACGGGAGTCTGAACTGACGATTATGCCGTTGACCTTGCCCTGAGAACTGACGTACTGCACCATTCTGTTGGCGGAGTCTTCAAATGATTGACCCAGGATGAATATATTTCCACCTGCTACCATGGCATCGTTTGAAAAACTCAAAACAGGTACTCCACGGATGTTAACCAATGGTGCAATGGCTCTGGTTGAATCAGAGAACAAGGGGCCAAGAATGACACTATTACCATCTCCAATAGCCCGGCTTGCAGCCTGAAAAGCTCCTTCAGGCGTTCCCTGGGTATCATAAGTGGTCAGTTCGAGGGAAGATGATTCAATTTTTGTTAAGGCAAGTTGTGCACTTTTTTCAAGATTCATCGCAAGTTGATCTATACCCTGATCTTCCGAAGTGAGGGGAATCAATAGGGCGACCCTGGTCGGAGTATAGTTTGTTTGAACTTTTGGAACGGGATCATCGGAAACATCGGGAACATCGGTTTGAACACAACCAAACAGAATGATGGTCAGCAATGAAAGCGAAAAAAACATTCGCAATCTTGTGGTAAGTTCCTGCATTTTTCCTACTCTAACGGAATTGATGATTATGCCTTGGGATCAAAAAATGGATTAAACCAGCTATCTACAATGTAATTAGATTTTGTCATAATTTAACCCTCGGAAAGTATGGCTGACAATTTGAGCAACACCTCCCTTGATGTTTTATTGATAAGATAGTTTACTTTGATTTTTGGTTAGATAATTCCTAATTCCTTCACTGGTGAATTTTATGAACACATTACCCAGCGGATTATATCTGGTATCTACCCCAATCGGAAATGCCAGGGATATAACACTCAGGGCACTGGATGTTCTGAAGGAAGCCGAAGTGTTGATCGCGGAAGATACAAGAACATTGAAGCGATTACTGACAATTCATGCCATTTCAAGACCTTCGGGTGATATCATGTCTTATCATGATTTCAGCAAGCCAAAACGCTTTGAATCTATTATGAGATCTCTGGAATCCGGTAAAAGCATGGCCCTAGTTTCGGAGGCAGGCACTCCATTGGTTTCCGATCCCGGTTTCAAGTTGGTCAAGGGAGCGATTGAAAAAGGGATTAATGTAATAT
>CAZHIL010000347.1:0-2876 GCA_964532985.1 uncultured Albidovulum sp.
CGGACAGAATTGAGAGGGGGCTTCTGGATGATACTCTGGAAGGAGCTGTCGATAAATTCAGGGAAGCCATCAACCAGGGATTGCTCAAGATCATGTCAAAAATGGGTATTTCCGTCATTTCATCCTATCGGGGTGGGTTGAACTTTGAAGCAATTGGCTTGTCCCGGGCCATGGTTTCCAGGTATTTCCCCGGCATGCCAAGCAGAATATCAGGTATTGGACTGAGGGGACTTTACAAGAAACTGGTTGAACAGCACGGGAAAAGCTGGTCATCCGCTTTAAGCATACTTCCCGTAGGAGGCTTTTACAAGCAACGCAATTCCGGTGAGGCACATGCCTGGCAGGCCAGAGGCATGCAATTGCTCCAGACGGCCTGCAATCAGGATCGGTATGATCTTTGGGGTGAGTATTCAAGGATAATGAACGGTGGACCTCCCTTGAATTTAAGGGATCTGCTCAAGATTTCCGTAGATGAGCAGGGGGTAAATCTGGATGAAGTAGAATCCATAACATCGATCAGGAAGCGGTTTGTAACTCCAGGCATGTCGCTGGGAGCACTTAGTCCCGAGGCTCATAGGACATTAAACGTGGCCATGAACAGGATTGGTGCCAAGTCGGATTCCGGCGAAGGAGGTGAAGATCCAGCTCATGCCACCCCTGATGCCAATGGTGATAATCCTTCCGCCAGAATCAAGCAGGTTGCCAGTGGAAGATTTGGGGTAACTGCAGAATACCTCAATAATTGCGATGAGCTGGAAATCAAGATTGCCCAAGGAGCCAAGCCGGGAGAAGGAGGCCAACTTCCGGGTATGAAAGTAACGGCATTGATTGCCAAGCTGAGGCATTCAACCCAAGGAGTTTCATTGATTTCCCCACCACCACATCATGATATCTATTCGATTGAGGATCTTTCCCAATTGATTTATGACCTCAAGCAAATCAACCCCTTGGCCAAGGTATGTGTGAAACTGGTTTCTTCATCGGGGATCGGGACAATTGCCGCTGGTGTTGCCAAGGCCAAGGCTGATGTAATTCTGGTTTCAGGTCACTCTGGTGGAACGGGTGCATCGCCTGCAACCTCAATCAAATATGCCGGCCTGCCTTGGGAAATAGGTCTGGCCGAGACCCACCAGGTACTTACCCTCAACAACCTTCGGGATCGGGTAATTCTTCGTACCGATGGCGGATTGCGTACAGGTAGGGATATTGTGATTGCAGCCATATTGGGTGCCGAGGAATTTGGCATTGGTACCGCGGCCCTGATAGCCATGGGTTGTTTAATGGTCCGCCAATGCCAGTCCAATACCTGCCCTGTCGGGGTGTGTACGCAAGACGAAAGGTTACGGGAGAAATTCACCGGGGAAGTCTACAAGGTTGTTAATTTGATTACCTTTTATGCCCGTGAGGTAAGGGAAATTCTTGCCGATCTGGGCCTGAGATCGCTTGATGAGGTTATTGGACGTACAGATCTGCTGTATCAGGTTTCCAAGGGATCGGACTATCTGGTTGATCTGGACCTCAATCCGCTATTGGTCAAGGTTGATGACAAAATTAGGGTTGGAAAACGATCTCAAAAGGTCAGAAACGAGGTTCAGGAGTCCCTGGATGAGGAAATCCGGACCGATGCAAAGGCCTTCCTTGAAGAAGGAGAAAAAATGCAGCTTTCATATGATGTCCAGAATACCCAGCGGACAATCGGGGCAAAGACCTCTCATCGAATTGTCAAGCGCTTTGGGATGAACAATTCATTACAACCGGATCATCTTACCATTAAACTTACCGGGTCTGCTGGCCAATCATTGGGGGCATTTATTGTCAATGGTCTGAAGATCGTCATATTTGGTGATGCCAATGATTATGTCGGGAAAGGCTTGTCAGGGGGAACAATCGTGGTAAGACCACCCAATTCCTCCAAGTTGGTAGCTGCTGAAAATACCATAATCGGCAATACGGTTCTTTATGGTGCTACCAAAGGAAAAATGTTTGTAGCAGGAAGGGCCGGCGAACGTTTCTGTGTCAGAAATTCAGGGGCGATAGTTGTTGTTGAGGGATGTGGAGCCAACGGTTGTGAATACATGACGGGTGGAACAGCTGTTATACTTGGATCAGTCGGTATCAATTTTGGAGCCGGCATGACTGGAGGAATGGCGTACCTATACAATCCTGACAACAAGGTTCAACAAATGATCAATTATGATTCCCTTGTTTCCTGCCCTGTTTCAGTGCCCTATTGGAAAGACCAGCTGTTTGAACTTATCAATGAGCATGTTCGTGAAACAGGAAGTGTATTGGGTAATAGAATATTGAACAATTGGGAGATCGAAGGAGATAAATTCCTTCAGGTATGCCCCAAGGAAATGCTTTCCAGAATCCCTGTACCCATTACCGAATTTGAAAGTCAGTTGATTGCCTAGACAAAACATGACGGTTTCCCTTTCAAAAGGTTGGGATTATTCGACATGTTCGTCAATGTCTGCTGGTCTGCTGGACAAATTGCACTGAAAGCAAGCCTTATTGCTGTTAAAAGTTAGACCATGGAACAGAGTTCAGCTACAAGGAAGGGTTGAAGAATACATTCGGTTACCAAACCAGCGTTGACAAGACCATAAATTATTCTTGCCGGCCTTTTGTTCTCAATCTAGACGATGGCAGCTGATGCCACAGGATTCCGTGTGATCTCGGTTGATGATGTGAAGTCGATCTGGTATCCAAGTGACTCACCAACAAGTAAACAACACTTGACCCATTTGATGTATAAATGGCCAGAGATGCACCAATCAGGAGCGGTCGGTATGATATCTGTTTTTCACAGTGTCTCGGTACCTTGACTCAATAAGGCAAAATAGCGGTCATAAATAAAAATTTTGTTACGTTCC
>CAZHIL010000348.1:0-3853 GCA_964532985.1 uncultured Albidovulum sp.
ATTATCTGGTAAGTTTTACAGACCTGTTTGGGGTCGTTCGCTCGAAACTCGTACCTGCAACAGCAATTGACGATATGCGGGAAGAAGGTGCCGGGTTTGCCGGCTTTGCTGCGCATCTGGATATGACACCAGCCCATCCTGATATGTTGGCTATGCCATCTGACAATATTTATCCGTTGCCATGGAAACCAGAGGTTGCGTGGATTCCCAGTGATCTTCAAATGGATGATCAAGATGTTGATCATGCACCAAGATTGGTTTTGAAAAGACTCATATCTAGAGCCAAGGACATGGGTTACAAGGTGATGACAGGGGTTGAACCAGAGTTCTTTTTGCTTTCTTCTTCAGGTGATGAGCTCTCTGATGATTCGGATACAAGAAGCAAACCATGTTATGATCAGCAAGCGTTGATGCGAAGGTATGATGTGATTTCCGAAATCAGTGATGCGATGATTTCCATGGGTTGGGAGCCTTATCAAAATGACCATGAGGATGCGAATGGCCAATTTGAAATGAATTGGGGTTTTACTGATCCCCTCACCACAGCAGACCGTCATACATTTTTCAAGGTCATGGTCAAGTCGTTGGCTGAAATCCATGGTTTCAAGGCAACGTTCATGCCCAAACCAATGGCCAACCTTACTGGCAACGGTTGTCATGTACATCTCTCTATCTGGGATGCAAAAAGTGGCAAAAACCTGATGAAAGGTGACGGCGAGTTGGGTCTTTCCAAATTGGCCTACAATGTGATTGGCGGCTTGCTTGAAAATGCAAAGAGTCTTGCTCTGATCACCAATCCCGTGGTCAATTCCTACAAGCGGATCAATGCACCAAGAACCACCTCGGGAGCTACGTGGTCCCCCAATACGGTAACCTATGGTGGTAACAATCGTACCCACATGATCAGGATTCCCGGTGATAACAGGGTTGAAGTTCGGCTGGCTGATGGGGCAACCAACCCATATTTATTGCAAGCAGCCATGATTGCATCTGCCCTAGATGGAATTGAACGCAATGTAGATCCAGGTGAACGAATTGATTTGGATATGTATGCTGAAGGCTACAAGGTGAAAAATGCCCCAAAGCTCCCCCTGAACATGCTTGATTCCCTCCGATTATTCAAAAGTTCGAATTTTGTTGAAAAATATTTTGGAAAAGAATTCCACACTGCCTATACCAAACTGAAGGGAGAGGAATGGGATGAGTATATGAGGTATTTTTCAGCATGGGAGAAAGCAAATGCCTTGGACGTATAGGATCTTCTCATTCATGGATGAAATACCCACTAAAAATTAAACCAACCTCAAGGGGGAAAAGCCAATGCATATTCTGGTACTTCAACATGCCAAGGTCGAACATCCTGGTTCCTTCAGGAAAATGCTACGAGATGATGGACATACCTGGGATCCGATTGAACTTGATGAAGGCGAACAATTGCCTGGTCTGGATGGTTATGATGCTCTTTGGGTCCTTGGTGGACCCATGGATGTCTGGGAAGAGGATATTCACCCATGGCTTAAACCTGAAAAGGAATTCATCAGGGAAGCAGTCAAGGAAAGAGGATTGCCCTTCTTGGGGTTATGCCTTGGACATCAATTACTTGCCGAAGCCCTTGGCGGTAAATGTGGCAAGTCCGAATCCCCCGAAGTCGGGGTCATGGGAGTAGATCTTACTGAAGAGGGAAGTGAAAGTATTTTCTTTGATGGTATACCGGATACTTTCGACTGTTTGCAGTGGCATGGTGCCGAAGTTCAGCAAATGCCCGAAGGTGCAGTTTGTCTGGCAAACTCACCACTTTGTAAAATCCAGGCAATGAGCTGGTACACCCGTGCCTTCTCGGTACAGTTTCATTTGGAAGTTGAACCTAATACCGTTGATAACTGGGCTGAAATACCTGCCTACGAATCAGCCTTGGACAAGGTGTTTGGCGAGGGAGGGGTTTCCCGCTTGCGAGGTGATTGCAACCGTGAGATGAGTAATTTTGAATCAATGGCTGAAAGAGTTTATATCAATTGGTTACATGCAGCATCCAAATAGGAAACCGATAGTTGTCCAAATATTGGTTAGGCATTGACCCGGTGGAATGGATAAATTCCACTTGCATTCTTGAATCAGGCAGGAGAACTTAAGTATTTTTGTGAATCTTCTTTTGATGACGCCGTTTGCAAAAATTTCGTAGTAATACCCGAGAGCAATGTATTTGGAATGAGTACAGATGCTCCCATATGGTGGTAAGTAACCGACTACTTGACCATAACTTGTTGTAGAATTACGGTCGGCCCACTCATTGTCCGTTCCTGCTCTTCCCACTTGCGATATCCGGAAATACTAACCCTCATCAGCAGAGCCATCTGTTTCAGGGTAAGTTTGACCTTTTTGTCAACCTCCTTGGGATTGATTTATGGTCCCGGTCTCCTTAATGGTCATGATCAATACTTCATCAAATACCGTCATGGGCTTACCGTTCCTAAATGGTTGTATCAACCTTGGTATTGTTTATCTTTCCAACCGTGAGGTTGAACTCTACACCTTCATTATTTTTCAGGTATTCTATTATGCTGAAAAGGGATTGAGTCCCCGGATTTCCCTTTGCAGAAAGCATCTGTATAAGGGTCTTGGGTTCTTTACCGAGTTCTGCAGCAAGCTTGTTGAATCCTATCGTCGCATTGACATAAGCCCGCAACATCACCTTTCCAGTATCCAGGTCATTATTGAAAAGGGCCTCAATGGCATCCTGCAACATGCCGATACGGAATTCTGGTTCCTTTTCAGCACGCCTTTTTACCGTTTCCCTGAAATCTCGAATGAGGGGCATCTTCTGTCTCCTTTCGTTTCTTGTAATCGACCCAAAAACACCTGAGTCTGGGCAACATCCAGAAGAATACTTCCTGAAACCGATACACTATTTCTGGCCAGATGATTTGAATTCACATTTTATATCAGGAATTTACTGCCCTTTAGAAAGTCTCTCATAAATATTTTTGTCATAAGCCAGATTAGTATTCTCAGATAGAAGGTCGAGGGGGATTTTCCCCTGCGAGTCCGGTTCTCCTGGATCTGCCCCATTATCAAGCAAGGTCACAATAATATTCGGATTGCCATTATAGGCAGCTGCAGCGTGTAAAGGTGTCCAACCAATCAAAACAATTTTTGGATTGATTTGTGCTCCCGCATCAAGTAGTACTTCGATTATCTCGTTATTGGTGTTATAGGCAGCTGCTGAATGCAAAGGGGTCAGTCCCAATTCAGCCTTGGCTTCGATATTGGCACCCGCATCAAGAAATGCTTTGGTGATTGTGGGGTTGGTATTATGTGCTGCAGCTATGTGCAAGGGTGTAAATCCCTCACTGCTCTTGGTTTCAATATTGGCACCGGCATTTATCAGAATATTGATGATTTCGGGTTCTTGTGTATTGCCAGCAGCCAGATGAAGAGCGGTTAATCCGCCAGAAGTGGTTAGATTTATGAGCGCTGGCTGTTCATCTAGACATCGGTCAAGATTGGCAGGAATAGCTTTTTTGTAGAAATCACCAGTCAACGAATCATCACAACTTTGATAGGCTTGAATGATACCGGGAAATCCTGCAAGTATTACCAATAAACCAAGTAACAGATACGGTTGTTTGTTCATAGAAAATCTCACTAAATTATGCTTCTCTCAAGGAGAAATTGTTTGTTAATTATGTTAATTCAGGTGGCAGATGCCCTTGTCAAGGAAAGCCTGGCGGTTTCAAGATGCTCCTTCATCCGTTCAGCAGCAAGTTCAGGTTCCCTGAATTTGATCGCATCCAGTATTTGTCGGTGCTGCAGATTGTATTGGTAAATTATGTTGGGCTCAAGTGTAAGTTTTCTC
>CAZHIL010000349.1:0-13233 GCA_964532985.1 uncultured Albidovulum sp.
CTATAAGAGAGCATCAGCATCTGATAACGCAAATATTTGTCATAAAGTATCGAATGTAGTGTTAATAGGTTCATTGAATTACAGGCTTCAATCAATGCCAAGTGGAACTCCCAGTCATATCGCTTCCAGAGTTCCCTCTCCGAATAATCTCCCAATAGCATACGCTTTTCCACTAAGTGAAGCTTGTGATGCGCTGCAACAAGATTGCCCTCCCAATTGGTATCACCATTAACCACCGATTTTTCGATCGCATGGCACTCCAGCAAAACCCTTAATTCAGCAACTTCAATAAGGTCTTCGCGTGAAACGGGTTTGACAAAAAAGCCCCGCTGCTCGGGGGATTCCACAAAACCTTCGCTACTAAGACGATTTAGAGTTTCGCGCAGGGTAGAAAGACTTGCCGAGTAACGGTCCTTTAGTGAGTCTAACTTTAATTTGGCCCCCGGAGTCAATACTCCGAATATAATGTCATGCTTAATTTTCTGATATGTACTTGAGCCAACAGTGGCAACTTGTTTGATCATATTTGAACCGATTTTTCTTTAAATGTCATATAATTTTGATGATACCCTGATTAACTGGAAAAATAAAGTAGGTAACACCTGAAATTGGTGACTAATCAGGCAATCAATCACGGAAAAGGCACAGTAAGGAATTTAAGATCAGAACAAGTTCACCAGGAAATCGAAAAATCTCAATTATTCTATTCTTGCTGAGACGCCTTGAGCCAGCTGTTCTTTGGTAAAACTGTACCCAAACGAATGATGGATTTCACCAAATCTCAACTGGGGAGTCTGGTCGCAGTACAAACCTGCAAAAACTTGTCAGGGATGGAGAGGGTATTCAGGTCAAATCAGTTCTTTTGTTTTCTGTTCTATCAGGTTGCAAGGGGGATATGATTTTTCAAATAATGATTGGGTTTTGCATAGATTTATTACCGCAAGGGGCTGTGTTATACACCAGATGTTCTTCTCATAATGTAAAGGGCAAGAAAATAGACAATCAGACAAACGACTGCCATTCCTAATATGAATAGAAGATAGGCCAAAAATACGGGTGCTGCCGATACAACTCCTGCCCACTCGACAGGAAGCAATTCTAACAGTGGAAACTGATCCGTAAATATGGTTAGACCCACAGTAGATAAAAAAATCGATATGGTTGCCAAGCCTGTTAACCCCATTCCAATTTTTATTCCGCGATTGCGCCTACCCGAGGAAAGACTTCGCCTCAAGGCGACAAACAATCGGCTGATATCAGTGTGAACATAAAGTAGGGAGGGTACCAGGAGAAGAACCAGAAAGAAGCCGAATCCCAAACCATAGGTGAGCGTTATTACAGTTGGCTTGAGGAAACTTGCCTGCTGTGATGTTTCGTACAATAAGGGGAGCAAACCAAGGATTGTCGTGAGGGTAGTAAGCATGACCGGCCGTAAACGATCACAGGTCGCATCAACAATCGCACCGAACATGTTTCGGGTACGAGAATAGATATTTATCGTCGAAATCAGGACAATGGAATCATTGATAATGATACCGCTCATTCCAATGAGCCCTATGACCGAAAACATTGACAGGGGTATATTCCAGAGATAATGCCCCCAAATTGCCCCAATAAGCCCAAAGGGAATCGTAATCAAAACCACAAATGGTTTTGTCCAGCTCGACAATACCCACACCAGACAGATAAAAATTCCCAGCATGACCAGTGAAAAACCAAGCCTGGCGTCATTCAGGAAGTCCTGTTCCTGTTCGGCAAGTCCCGACAGTGTGTACGAAACCCCAAATTCCCTTTCCAACTGGGGCAATAAGTCAGTCTTGAGAATTCTGACAAATTCCGCTGCCTGGCTTGGATCATCTTCCGAAATGTCTCCCGTTACGGACACAACCCGGACACCATTGGCACGGCGAATGGTCGAGAATCCAATCTTGGAGGAAATCTGGACGATATCAGCCAACAGGATATAGGTATTGTCAGGCGACCTGATCATGGTGCCTTCCAGAAAATCAGCCGTCATTTCCTCATCGGGCAACTGGACAAAAATCTCACCAGACCTGCTGCCAATCGGAAAAGTTGCTGCTGAAATACCGCTCAAGCGGTCCCGAAGCACCCTGGCCAACCCGTCAATGGTAAAGCCCAGGGCTTCACCCTGTGGTGTAAGCGTCAGTATCAGTTCTTCCTTGTCGTAAGCCAAATCATCTTCCACGGCTGATACCTCAGGAAATGCACTTACCTCCGTTTTCAATTTTTCTGCGGCCTCTTTCAGGACAAATATATTGCTACCAAACAATTTGACATCGAGAGCATCACCACCAGGTCCTCGTCTTCCCCCTCGGAATGAAAGTGTTTCAAGCAATGGGTGTTTCCTGACTTCATCCTGAAGTTCGGCAACAAAAGCAAATGACGAGTAGGGACGAAGGTCGGCATCAATCAGTTCGATGGCAATGGAACCAAGCAGGTTGCTGTCCTTGCTGTCAGCACTGAACAGGCCACGTCCGGTTGAACCTCCCACTTCGGCAATGGTGAAAGTGATGGGATTTTGTCCATGTTCTTCCTTGAATTTCTGCCCGACAACTTCTGCTGCCCTTTGCAATTCCTTCATCATTTCAAGGGAGTCTGATCTGGCAGCACCGGGAACCATGGCAAAATTTCCACTGACGGAACCCAATTCGGGAGCATTGAAAAAACGCCAGTTTACCTTGCCATCAATGAACAGGGTAAGTTGCCATGCCAATAACAGAAAAGCTGCCGCAATTACAACATATCTACCAATGATTACTCCTTTGATGAAAGGTCTGAAAGCATACTTTTGAAACCACTGAAAGCCCTTGTCAACTATCCTGCTCGGAATATCATACCATTTGTTCTTTTGGGAATGAGTCAAGGCATTCTTCATGTGATGTGGGAGAATAAGGAAGCATTCAAGCAGGGATGCCGCCAACACAACGATTACCGTGAATGGCAAATCAATCAACAGGGACCCAAACCTGCCACCGATGGTGATAATTCCAAAAAAGGCTATAATGGTGGTCAAACTGGCCGCAAAAATCGGTGCAGCCATCAGGGTTGCTGCATTTTCGGCTGCCGCAAGAGGTGATTCTCCAAGTCTCCTGTACCTGAAATCGGCATGTTCCCCGACAACAATTGCATCATCAACAACCAGCCCAAGGGTAATGATGAGGGCAAACATTGATATCATGTTAAGGGTAAAGCCGAATACATACATGAGTGCAACGGCAGCAAACATGGCTGTGGGAACACCAGCAGCAACCCAGAATGCCGTACGTGCATTAAGAAACAGGAAAAGAGCACCAACCACCAGAGCAAGACCCAACAAGCCATTTTTATAAAGAAGATTCAGCCTGTTGGTGATTGCCTCAGCCCTTGTCCTAATCAGGTCAATCTCAACATCCTGCGGAAGAGTAGGGCGCATCTCCTCGGCTATTTCTTCGACCTTTCGCTGAAGTTCGATGGAATCTCCTTCACCTGTCCTTTCTACCCGGATGGAGAGTGCTGGTTCATCACCAACAAAATATGCGCGCTTGCGATCAATGCCTTCAATCGTGATTCTTGCCAAGTCACCCACCAGCAATTTCGAACCGTCAGGATATGTCCTTACAAAAATCTGGGAAATCTCTTCCGGGGTACGTTTTTCTATTCCAGTTCGAACCCGTGCTGTTCCTCCAACCTCGCCAGTAGGATTGGTATTGGCTTCCTCACCAATCGCAGATGCAATTTCGGAAAGGGTTATGTTATGTCTGACAAGTCCAACTTCCGGCACGGTTACAACAGTTCGTGGAGCCTCAACACCCTGGATGGAGGCCTGCGATACGCCTTCTTCAAAAAGCTTGAACACAAATTCATCAGCCAAGCGACTCAAAAAGTCTATGGAAACGGGGCCATGAATGATGACATCAGTAACCCGATCCCGCCAACTTCTACGTACTACCGTTGGGGTTTCTGCATCCTCCGGCAATTCATCGGCGTTTCCCAAGGCGCTTTCGACATCATCAACAGCTCGGTCTATGTCCCAATCCGGCTCGAATTCAAGTACTATGTTGGTCTGACCTTCCCTGGAGGTGGCAAGTGTACCTGTTACACCCTCGATTTCCTGCAATATTGGAACCAGTCGCTGGGCGATGGCGGCATCAATGTCTTCGGCCCCTGCAGAATCCCATTGAACAGAGACGGACACACTATCAAAAACGACATCAGGAAAAAATTGTGCCCTCATCTGGGGGAAGGCCACTACTCCACTGAATATCATGATTATCAGCAAAAGGTTTGCTGCCGTCTTGTGACGTGTAAAATATTTCAGTATTGATGCCTTCAGACCCATGTCAGTATCGTCTGACATCTTAGCCGCGTCCTCTTAATCTTTCGAACATGTCCTTTGGAATTTCATCTTCCTCGAGTTGTTTCAATATTCTTTGCTTTACATCAGCCGGTATAAATTGATTGGCCTCAACCCTTTGTATAAGTTCGTTTCTTTCCTCATCAGACAAAGCAACCATTTGAGGCTCTTCAAAGGCAGGCTCTGCACCTTCCGGGGCAGCCATTCTTGCTTCAATTCTAATACCCTCACCCAATGTAGGGGATCTTTCTGCAATAATGGTACGCCCATCAAGACCACGGCTTGCCAAAATTACGTCATCTCCCTGTTTGCGCAATACCCTAACCTCCAACTCTTCAAGTCGGTTCTGGTCATTGACAGCAAGAATTTCACTCTCGGAATTAACTGCCGTGGCCGGTACCACAAAAACATTTTGCATTTCAGGTTCAAGTATTGAAACTGTCACGAAATCACCCGGTCTCAGGGCATTTGTTTCGCTGCCCTCGATATGCGCAATCAACAATCTACCCGTCTGCCCCTCGCCAACAGCAGGGCTTTCCCGGGTAATTACTCCGGTAGTTGATAGGCTATTATTACCAAGTGAAAGATCAATGTCCACTTCGGCTGAAACCAGTGATCCATTGTCATCCAAAAGGTGTGAGTACTGTAGGCTTGATACCCTGAAGGAAACTTCGAGTGCTTCCGGATCAATCAATCTGGCAAGCCGTTCATTGGGAGTTACCAATCCACCTTCAATGGCAGTAACATTGGTGAATATGCCGTCAAATTCAGCAAAGAGACGAGTTTGAGATAATTTTCGCTCCGCTTCTGATACACTGATTTGTCTCCGGTCAAGTGCTGTTGTTGCTTGTTCTAGCCTGGTTTCTGCCTGGGCCAGAGCCCTTTTTTTCGTCAATACCGCTTGCAGAGCGGTAGAAAGTGCAATTTCAGCATTATCAAGGTCGGTACTTGTACCAACACCTCTTTCCAAGAGCGTAACACTTCTTTCATATGCCCTTTGTCTCAAATTCACCTGCAGATCAGCGGCAACAAGGTCGTCCCTCGCAAGATCAAGCAATCTTTCGGCATCAGCCAATCCCACCTTGGCATCATTCATGTCGGCAATGGCTAAATCCAGGGTGGATTTTGCATCAGAAGGGTCAATTTCCAAAATCAATTCCCCTTGTGCAACCTTGCCCCCTTCGACAAAATTCGGTGACAATCCCACGATTGTACCTCCAATGGGGGCACGAACTTCAAGTGTATGGGTACTGACAATCTCGCCAAAAGTACTGATTACCGGCTGAATACTTGTTCTTTCAGCCACTAGAACTGTAGCGGTGTAAGCTCTTTCCCTTTGAGGCCTTTGCGGTTGTCCATTGGCCATTCTTTCCTGGATTGACGAATAGAGCATATCACCGGCAATGACGAGCAATCCAAGGCTCATGCCAAGTAAAAACAATCCCAGCAAACTACGTTTCAGAAAACGCATGTTGTCCAGTCTAGCTTAAAATTAATTTGACTTGTTTTAGCGATAACCTCGCTCCTCCTGATGATAGTCAAGGTTATGACAAAAGTTCGCTTTGGTTGTTTATACGAAAGAAAAAACCAATTCCTTCACATTAAAAGCTATTTTATCATACAAATGGGTATTCCCTATCGATTGAACCCTCATAGCATAATCAACTGTGATGAAACTCCAAATGTAAATTTTATCACAATTATTTGATAAATGCCCAATTTCATAAGTTGTGATTTCCAAGCACATAATATTTATGGTTAGTTATTTATGTATTGTTGAAAAGGTAAAATTAGATTAATCCCTAGGAATAATTATGGCTATTTTTTTAGATCTCAAAGATCGTCTTTTTGTTTCCTCCGCACCCTAATTTCAATTCTCCTTAGCAGAGATCTATCATAGTCATTTATACCTGTATTTAATTCTTCATCTGGAGTTATCATTTGAGCAGCTGAATAGGGTAGAATTGTATATTTTTGGAGTGAGGAAACTTTCTTTAGCTCTTTAATAACGCTAAGTGCCCTAGAATACCCTAAGCCAGCGTTATCACGTGCGTTAAGAGTTAAATCTAAATTGGAGGTAAGAAAGCTAAGTGGGATTTTATCAAGATTTGTTGTTCGCGTACTACTCATTGGTTGTTGATCAGTATGTCCGATAACTTCAATTATATCAGCATCAAATTCATTTAGAAGTGCTAAAATTTGCTCAGCAATTTTACCCTTCAAAGCTTGCTTGAATTGGGGTGCTAGAGTAGCGCTACCTACTTCAAAAGAATAGTTTCTAGCCTCACTTAATGAAATTATAGGTGGCCATTTATTATTGGATATTTCTGCTCTGGCCTGCATGTCGGCCAATTCGTTCGGAGTGTTGTTTGCAGCCAGACTTGCATTTGCCAGTAGGTTTTCCCTTTGCTCCTCATCCAGGGTATTAAGTACTGCATGTTCTTCCTCGGATACCGAATACCGGGACAATGTTGTCAGCTCCTCCCACTCATCTGCTCTGGCCTGCATGTCGGCCAATTCGCTGGGAGAGTTGTTTGCAGCCAGACTTGCATTTGCCAGTAGGTTTTCCCTTTGTTCCTCATCCAGGGTACTAAGTACGGTCTCAACTAATCCAGATTTAATATTGGTTACAGGTATGGTTGAAATCCATGCTTCAAAGGTATCAATTTGTTTAGTCAAATTTTCGTTATTGTTATCGAGTTGCTCTATTTCCTTGTTCTTTTGATCAAAGGTAAATTTTAGAAGAAGTAGAATACAAAATATCAGAAGTAGCAACACTTCAGCAATTGTTAACCCAAAAATCACCCCTCGGCGATAACTTTCAGAGGCTCTGTTTATATAAGTATCAGATACCATATGATTTTACTATTTCGGCTTTGAGAACTACCACCTTAAGTTACAAAAAATTATTACTACTTATGAGAAGATTTGAAGGTAAAAGAGTTAAGAAAATTATACCAAGATAGTTAAATTATATTTATCAAAACTTATTTTTGCCAAAACAATAACCGAGACCTTCTCTCATTAGGATCATCGGTTTTATCAAGTTTGTTAACTTGCCTAATTCTTTTTAATTCTTCATGCATTTCTGTCGAGCGTTGACTTGCTTCGGCCAGGGACTTCTTGAGTTCCCCCAGCTCTTGCTTTGCCAATTCGGCCGATTGATTATTAGTATCCTCTAGGGTCTTCTTGAGGCCAGACAATCCTTCCTTGGATTTCTCCATAAGATTATTTTGTAGGTTTGTAAGTCGAACTTGTATGGTCTCAATTATATTGTTCTCAATTTTTCCAGTATTTGCATAATGTTCAGCTAAATCTGAGAGCACTCTATTAACTTGTTTGATTTGTTCCACCATAGAATCATGGGATTTCGTTAACTCCTGATTACTTTTAGTGACATTTGCAATTGAGTTTACGGCTTCTGAATTTACTTTATTTGTTTGCTCTATAAAAGTATTAATTTGATTTGAACTTTGTTCTACTAATTCCTCAATTGATGTTTGCACCTTTTTGGAAATAGATTCCACGTTCTTATTTACTTCTTCATAACCTTCCGTAAGGACTTGTAAAGAGAGTTGCCTAAAGTCAGCAAACTGCCGAACTGTTTCATCCAATTCAGCTCTTACACGTCTTGTAGCATCTGCCAGTTCTAGTCTGGAGGCTTCTTCAATATCAGTAGGATCAACTCTTGACTGATTAAGACAAACACGTGCAACAATCCCAATAAGCGTGGAAACAATAGCAACCCCAAAGTTTGACAAGATATTATCTGTTTCATCAATTGCTAATGCAATTGCTAGAGAAGTGAGAGTATATAGAAAACCTAAATAATATACATTATCTGCAGCTACATCAGTCCTAAGTTTTGTCGCTGGTATGAGTGTTACGAAAATCACATAAATCGCCATTAATGTAATGGCAGTTAATATAATGATGAACTCAGGTTTAATTAAATTTGGAATAAATTCGAGGTCATTAAATCTTTTTGCAAAAGTTAGTAAGACTGCACCAACAATGTAAATTATAAAGAAAAACATTGCGTGTCTTCCAGAACCAAAAAATACAGTTCTAGATGTACCTTTTGCCATTAAATTTCTCCTGACAAAAGCTTCAATGATCTAATATCAGAATTGAACTCTTGCTTAAATACCTTAGCCCAAAACTCAACTAATTCAATTGATGAGAAGTTATCAATATTCCTGCGTACCACCAATAAATCAATTACTACATTCCTATAGGATTTACCGAACTTTTCTGTAGCACGGCTTTTCTGAAATTCATCAAAGTTTATGCCATCCCGATAGATTGAGAAGACATCAGTATGTTCTAATAAATCCGTTACAAAAATAATTATATTTTTATCAGGTGGAAACCTTTCTTCATCAATTTCATTGTCAGGAAAAAGTTTTTCATCTAATTCAACGGGTGGAGGAATAACTACACTTAATTCCTGAAGTGTAGAAAGCAAAGGAGACTGCTTACCCCCAAAAGATTGTTCAAAAACATTGTCAACTGATATTCGGATCTTTTCTTTGAACTCGCTATATTTTCGTTCAATCAAAACAGGATTTGCTGTAAATCCTTTCTGGGCAAGTTCATCCCTCTGATCCAGTCTACCGGGGTTACAGATGCTTGCGACAGGTTTTTTGGTTAAACCCTTATCATTAAGTGTGTAGACAGAAAGACGATAGAAACGAGGAAGTGATCGTTGGACTGATAATATTTTTTCCTTGATCTCAGCTTTTGTAATCGGAGCCAGTTCATCAGTAGTATCTAAAAGGAAAGCAACAGTGCCGCGGGCACCTTCTTTTGGGCAGAGGTCAACTTCATTTAAAGGTACATCATTTTCAGTATTTATATATAAATATACTCCACCCCCAACTAATGCTAAAAGAATAGCAAGGGCTCCGATTATTTTCAAAATATTTCCAAGGCTATTGTTGGACTTTTTCTTTTTTCTTGAATGTCGGCTCTTCGCCATAAACATAACCTAAGTTAATTAAGTCTAAATTCTGATATTGCTGAATTCCTTTTTTGTACTCATCAAGTACAGATTGAATTTGTACATCTAAGAATTTCTTTGCTTCGGTGATCCGCTTTTTTAATTCTTTTGTTTCTCGATTCTGAAATGACTTATTGGAAGTAAGCTCAATTTTTGTTACCATATAGCGCTTGTTAAAACGTTCCGGTACTGGTTCGGTCCGAGTTTCTCGATTGGCTTCGTAGTAGTAAGAAAAAAGTGAATCTGCTGCTCTTTGTAATTGTTCATGATGAGCATTATAAAGGCTGGTGAGTTTAATTCTTCCTGCCAAGATTCTATCAAGTTCATTTTGTCGGGATGTAAGGGTATTTCCTATTTCTTTGAGTTTTTCAGTATAATCTTCCTTGATCTCATCCAATTGTTCAATCAAAAAATCGAATTCATTTTTATATTCTTCCTCTTCTTCATCACGGCGAATCTGGCGTCTAGTATAGCCAGGGTAGATATCCGAAAAACCAATAATATCAACAAGAGTAATAGTTGCAAATAGCATTGCGGTTGCAAATAGTATCCAGCTTTGCAGTTCCGTTAGACCTAATGGATCAATGATAATTCGAGCTAAAATATCTGCCCCAGCTCCTTCTAAGAAAGTTGCTGCAACCTCTCTATAGTGTGCTAATGCAAGATTGATTAAGATAATTGTAACTAACCAAACTGCAATTCCAATTAAACCAATCAACTTCCAAAATAATCCACGTCGTACGATTTGTTTAATGACGTAAAGGGAAATTATGATCGAAAAAACTATGTTGAGAAATGTAAAGGAAAAAGCTTCAAAGATACCTCCGAATAAACCTTGGGAATTACCTTTAGCCAGATACGTAGCGTTTAAGTAAGTTTCAACGACAAATATGATTAAAATGACCAAAACCCTAAAGAAATTTTCAGTACTATTCGTAAGTTTTGCAGTTCTATTCTCAAGACCATTTTCCTTACGGTAATGAGCAAATTCATTCATAACATCCAAAAGTTTACGCCGACGTGTGTTCATCTCATTCAAGCCTTGTTGGATTTTAGCCTGAATCTCACTAATTACCAAAGGACCAACTTTACGTAGCTCAGAGAAGTGTCCCTCAAAATCCAGATTAGAAATACGATTATTGTAGATTTGTATCTGGTCTTCAGCAGTTTCATTTGCTGTAGATTTAGCAGCTTCTATCCTTTCTATTATTTGGGATTCAATTTCATCGGGTATTTGAGAATCGGCTGAAGGCTGATTCTTAGCACCTTTCTCAGCTCCGATTTTCTCAAGGTTCAATTCTCTAGCTACTTTATTAGCATCGAATTGACCGAATATCTGGGTATTTAGTTTTTTGTAGTCATGCTGAGGTGTTTTAAAAGCCTCAACGAGTTTAGATAATGCTGATTTCGCCATTACTATATATTGTCATTAGAAATCATAGGTAACTATTACAAATTCTTATAATTATGCTTCTTCGCATAATTGCTTGAACTTTCTAAACCAAATCACTCAATGAATTCCTGCAGGTGAAAACTTTTGAGAAATGGTATTATTGATTTTGAAAATTAGTTCCAGTAAGAAACTTCAAAAAAAAGTAGTTCAGAGTAAATCAATTTCATTCTTGGAGATTTTCTAAACTCCTTCACGAATTATCAGGTTTCGTTCGACATTGTATGATATGGTCTCCCAATCCTGTTCGTTGATACTCTTGGTAGGGGCTATCCAGGAGCCTCCCACACAGGCAACATTGTCCAAACTCAGATAGTCCATAAAATTTGATTCATTGACACCTCCCGTTGGGCAGAATCTCAAGTGGGGAAGGGGTCCCATTATGGATTTGAGATAGGGAATGCCTCCCGCTGGTTCAGCCGGAAAGAACTTGAGCATGGTAATGCCCTTTTCAGCCAAACTCATCATTTCCGATGCCGTTACTGCTCCCGGAAGGTAGGGAAAATCAAGGTCCATGCATGCATCCACCAAAGCAGGGGTGGAACCGGGAGAAACCCCGAAACTCGCTCCTGCTTCCTTGGCCTTGATCACATCATCAACCGAGACGAGGCTGCCAGCACCAACAGTACAGGTCGTGTTTTGGGCGATCTCTCTTATTGCCTCCAACGCATTGGCTGTTCGCAATACCACTTCAATAACTGACATTCCCGCATTGATCAGGGTTTCGGCCAGTGGAACCGCATGTCTTGTATCCTCTATCTCGATTATCGGAATAATGCTTGTTTTATCCACAAGGTTGATCATGCGTGAACTGATGGAATGGGTATATGACATTATTGAAACCTAAACGATTGATGATGCACCGGTAGATGCCGAACCTACATTGTCTCGAAAACTCCTGAACAATTCCCGCCCCAAGCCTTCATTTTTAGGTGCGGAATATTCAATGTCCGGTCTGTCTTCAAAGCCATCGGTTAGCACATCCATGGAACCAGATACTGCATCAAGTCTAATTATATCCCCATCCCTGATTTTACCTATGGGACCGTTGTCCAGCACTTCGGGAGAAGTATGAATGACAGATGGTACCTTGCCGGAAGCCCCAGACATTCTGCCATCCGTCAACAGGGCAATTTGCAATCCGCGTCCGAGCAGAACCGATAGCATGGGGGTCAGGGAGTGAAGTTCGGGCATGCCATTGGATTTTGGGCCCTGCTTTCTAACCACGATTACCGTATTGCTGTCAATTTTGTTTTCCTTGAAGGCTTTCTTGACATCTTCTTGGTCAGTAAAGACCATAGCGGGTGCTTCAATCAGGTGATGCTTTGGATCAACGGCGGAAATTTTCATAATTCCTTCACCGATGTTACCCTTGAGGTATTTCAATCCACCGGTTTTGCTGAAGGGTTTACGAGCTGAAGTCAGGATTTTTTCATTGAGTGAGGAGTCCAATCCGGGTTTCCACATGATTTCCCCGTCCTTCAGAATCGGTTCTGAAGTATAACTGCTAAGGTTGTTTCCATTCACGGTACGGACATCATCGTGGAGCAGACCCTCTTCGAGAAGATTGCCTATGATATAACTTAAGCCCCCAGCGGCATGAAAATGGTTTACATCAGCCAAGCCGTTGGGATATACCCTTGCCATCAGGGGTACAATTGCTGAAATCCTGTCGAAGTCCTCAATGGTCAGTATAACTCCTGCCGCCTTGGCCATGGCAATCATGTGAATGACCAGATTGGTTGAACCTCCGGTTGCCATCAAACCAACGATACCATTCACAAAAGCCTTTTCATTGAGGATATGACCAACAGGGGTAAATTCATTGCCAAGGGATGTCAGGGACAAGACCCTTTTCGTACCTTCTTCGGTCAAGGCTTTTCTCAAGAGAGTTCCTGGATTGACAAATGAGGATCCAGGCAAATGCAACCCCATGAATTCCATCAACATTTGATTGGAATTGGCAGTACCATAGAATGTACAGGTTCCGGGACCATGATAAGCCTGCATTTCCGATTTGAGCAACTCTTCCCTGGTTATTTCACCCTTGGAGTATTTTTGTCGGGTAATTGCCTTCTCTTCATTGGACAAACCGGATGTCATGGGTCCGGCCGGTAAAAAGATACCCGGCAAATGCCCAAAAGTTGCTGCTGCCATAACGAGACCAGGTACAATCTTATCGCATACTCCCAGATAGGCTACTGCATCGAAGGTGTCATGGGATAGAGCAACGGCTGTTGAAAGGGCGATGACATCGCGTGAAAAAAGGGATAACTCCATTCCCGGCTGACCTTGCGTTACCCCATCACACATTGCTGGAACGCAAACTGCTACCTGGCCTGTTGCTCCAGACTTTATGGCTGCCAACTTTATCAGGTTACGGAATGCCGCGAAGGGCTGATGAGCAGATAGCATATCACTATAGGC